>NZ_JAYESN010000009.1:0-84218 GCF_034860625.1 Lamprobacter sp. | reverse complement strand
GGTGGCGATGATGGAGAGATCGCGCATCCCGGCCATGGCCATGTTGAGCGTGCGTGGGATGGGTGTGGCGGTCAGCGTCAGCACGTCGACCTCGGCACGCAGATTCTTCAGCTGCTCCTTGTGGCGGACGCCGAAGCGGTGCTCCTCGTCGATGATCGCCAGGCCCAGGTTCTTGAACTTGACCGAGGGCTGCAGCAGCTTGTGGGTGCCGACGACGATGTCGACGGTGCCGGCGGCGAGCCCATCCATCACCGTCTTGACCTCCTTGGCGCTCTTGAAGCGCGACAGGCTCTCGACCTTGATCGGCCAGTCGGCGAAGCGGTCGGAGAGGTTCTGGAAGTGCTGCTGGGCGAGCAGGGTGGTCGGTACCAACAGCGCGACCTGCTTGCCGGCATTCACGGCGACGAAGGCGGCGCGCATGGCGACCTCGGTCTTGCCGAAGCCGACATCGCCGCAGACCACGCGGTCCATCGGCTTGGGATCGGCCATGTCGGTGAGGATGGCCTCGATGGCGCGCTGCTGATCGGGCGTTTCCTCGAAGGCAAAGGCGGTGGCGAAGGCGTCGTAGTCGGGGCCAGGGGTCGGGAAGGCGACGCCTTGGCGCGCGGCGCGGCGGGCGTAGATGTCGAGCAGCTCGGCGGCGACATCGCGCACCTTCTCGGCGGCCTTGCGCTTGGCCCGCTCCCATTGGTCGCTGCCGAGCCGGTGCAGCGGCGCGTGCTCAGGCTCGGCGCCGGTGTAGCGCGAGATCAGATGCAGCGAGCTGACCGGCACATAGAGCTTGTCACCTTTGGCGTACTCGAGCGCGAGGAACTCGGCCGCGGTGCCACCGACGGCAATGGTCTGCAGCCCGAGGAAGCGACCGACGCCATGTTCCTCGTGCACCACCGGCGCGCCCGCGACCAACTCGGTGAGGTTGCGCACCACCGCCTCGCCATCGCGCTCGCGGCGCTTGCGCCGGCGCTCCTGGCGCACGCGCTCGCCGTAGAGCTGGGTCTCGGTCAGGATCACGAGCGCGGGCTGATCGGCGCTGGCGGGCAGCAGCAGCGGCTCCTCCAGCGGCGCGACGGTCACTGCGAGCGAGGCGGTGCCGGTGAGGAAATCGAGCCAGCCCGCGACGGTCTTTGGCTGGATGCCAAAGCCATGCAGGTTGTCGATCAACATCTCGCGCCGGCCGGTGCTCTCGGCGATGAAGAGGACGCGTCGGGGCTGGGTTGCCGGCGACTGGTGCGCAGAAGCGGAGGGAGGGGGCTGATGTGCAGGCGATGCGTGCGGCGGCGCGGTACGATGGTCCTGCGGCAGCGCTGCTCGGGACGCCTCCACAGGTGCCTCGGGCAATCCGGTTGATGCGTCTTGGAGCCGCCCTTGGCTGTCGTCGCTGTCTCGGTCCCGCCCCTCAGCGACAGCTGGGTCATGGGGCAGAGGCGTTTCATTCAGAAACGCCTTCAACGCTGCCGCCGGATCGGCGGCGCGGGCCTGGATCGCCAGCGCCGGAGGGCGCCCGGTGGCGAAGTGGCAGACCTGCGCAAAACCCTTGCGCCGCTCGGCCCATTCGGCGCTTTGCCAGCGCACGCCGGGCAGCGCATTGAGCTGGCCGGCAAGCTCATCCGGGCTCAGATAAAGCCGCTGTGGCGGCAGTAGCGGGCGCTCGATGTCGTGGCGGCGCTGCTCGTAGCGGGTGCCGATATCGTCAAAACGGGCTTCGGCCGCCTCGCGGGCGCCTTCTGGCTCGAACAGCAGCGCGCCCGTCGGCAGATAGTCGAACAGGGTCGCGGTCTGGTCGAAGAACAACGGCAGGTAGTACTCGAGCCCGCCCGGTGCTCGGCCCTCGGAGACCTCGCGATAGATCAGGCTGGCCTTGGGGTCGGCGTCGATGCTGGCACGCCAGCGTTGGCGGAAGCCGGCGATCGCCTCCTCTGTGAACGGATACTCGCGCGCCGGCAGCAGGCGCACCTGCTCGAGCTTGGCGATCGAGCGCTGGCTGTCCGGGTCGAAGGTGCGGATCGATTCGACCTCGTCGTCGAACAGGTCGATGCGTAAGGGCTCGCGGCCGCCCATCGGGAAGATGTCGAGCAGGGCGCCACGCACCGCGAACTCGCCATGGGTGATGACCTGCGAGACGCATTGATAACCGGCACGCGCCAAGCGCTCGCGGGTGCGCTCGAGATCCAGCCGATCACCGACCGCGAGCACCAGTGACTGGCCGTCGACGAAGTCGGACGGCGGTAGCCGCTGCATCAGCGTGGCGACCGGTACCACCAGCACTCCACGTTCGAGCTGCGGTAGCCGGTGCAGGGTCAGCAGCCGTTCGGAGACCAGCTCCGGCAAGGGTGAGAAGACGTCATAAGGCAAGGTCTCCCAATCTGGGAAGCTGAGGACGGGGACAGTCGGATTGAGATCCGACTTGGGCTTGCATCTGCTTGCATCGTCCGCGCTGGACTCCTCGTGCTCGCCGAGGAAGAAGCGCAGCGCATCGCTCAACTGAACCGCTGCCTGCATATCCGCGACCACGCAGAGCAGCGGCGCCCGCGCCTTACGCGCGGCTTCGGCGACGGCGAGCGCAGCTGCAGCACCATAGAGCTTGCCCCACAGCAACCGCTCGCTTTGGCGTTGTGGCAGCGGAGGGGAGAGCGGCGATGATGCTAGCGCATGTGCATCGAGCAGCCGTGAGGATTGGCTAGCGGGCGCCGAAGGCGCGTCTGGCCGGAGGGCGATGGAGTCTTGGGACACAGCGAAAATCAGGATGAGCCTAGGAAAACTGGAGTCAGTATGTGGAATCTTCGCACAGCGTTCAGGTTAGCGCAGCCAATCTGCTGCAGCTCAAGGGCCGAGCAATTTAGCCTCTGGATAGGTACTATGTTGCTGCCACTGAGTTTTTGACAGATCAAGCCCAGCCCAGCCCAGGGGACCGCATCGATGCAGCAGCCGACGAATCTCGCTGGCAATAGGGGCGAATCAGGACGACGCCGAGAAGATTCACCTTGATGGCCACTCGAGTTGATCACAACGATATCCGTCGCGCGAACAGCCCGATCATGACCGCGCTGCCGGAGCCGAGCCAACAGAGCTCCGCGTTACCCTTCCCGGTGCATCCACTCCGCGAGTTGGTGACCTCGGAGCTGCACGCACGTACCTTTGATCCGCTGCAGGCGCCCGTTCGCATCGCCCACCTGGCCTACCTCTGCGGCGAGCGGGGCAGCGGTAGTCAGAAGCAGTACTTGGCGCGGCTGCTCTCTCATTTTGGCATTCAGTTGCCGCCCCATGTGGGTCTGCAGTACGCAACCGATCTCGGCGGTCTTTGGCTGCGCTGGGAACGGCATACCGAATTCGTGACCTACACCCTGAGCCGCGAAGGACCTTTTACACAGCCATTCGCCCCAGATCTGCTGGGCGAATTGCCACAGGTCTGGCTGCGTAATCTTCCTGGGCAGGTGGTGACCGCGGTGCAGCTTGCCCTCGAATCGGCAGATATGCCAGAGCGCGGTCTCGATGAACTGGTTGCGCTCTTTGGTGGTCATCCGGTCATCGGCGCCCAGGTCGCTGGAGGCGCGGGTTTCATCTGGTCCGATCTGCGTATCCATGCCGATGGCTTTGGTCACATCCTGTTGCGTGATCGGTGCTTGTCGGATGGTCAGGCCGGCCGGCTGATCAAGCGTGTGCTGGAGATCAACGCCTACCGCGCGATGGCGCTGCTCGGGCTACCCGCCGCACGCGAAGCGTCGCAATTGCTGAGCGAGGCGGAACAGCGTTTGGCCGGTGTGGCTTCGCGTATGGTCGATGGCAACCAGGGTTTGGCCAGCATGAGTGAGGCCAAGTCTGCCCCCAAGCCTGCCGATGGCATCGACCTCCCTCCAGAACGTGAGCTACTGGCCGAGCTGACCGCATTGGCGGCCGAGATCGAGTCAGTCGCCGCCGAGACCGCCACCCGATTTGATGCCTCTCAGGCCTACTATCAGGTGGTTCGGCAGCGGCTGGAACAGTTGCGTGAAGAGCGCATTCAGGGCGTTCAGACCTTGAGCGAGTTCCTCGATGCGCGCTTGGCACCAGCCATTGCCACCTGTACCGCAACCGCGCAGCGTCAGCAGCATCTGGCCGAGCGCGCGGCACGCGTAACCGCGTTGCTGAGGGCGCGGGTCGAGGTGCAGTTGCAAGAGCAAAACCGGGCCCTGTTGGATTCGATGGACCGACGTGCAAAGCTCCAGCTGCGATTGCAAGAGACGGTCGAAGGGCTCTCGGTGGTCGCGATTAGCTATTACGGCGTCGGGCTGATCGGTTATCTGCTAAAGGGTTTCGAGGCCAGTGGCTGGCCCTTGGACGCGACGCTGGGCATTGGCATCGCCATGCCGATCGTGGTTGGAGCGGCCTGGCTCGGTCTCAGGCAGGCGAAGCGACGGTTGCTGAAGGGTGCTGAATGAGGGCGTGGCAAGCAGGCGTCGATGTTGGCGGCTGGCGCTGTGCTTGCGGGAACTGTTAACCCTCGCGTGCACGACTGAGGTCAACCGTCATTGGCGTCACTTGCCAAATGCGCTCAGCGTACTCGTTGATTGAGCGATCAGACGAGAATTTGCCCATGCGCGTGGTATTGAGGATCGACATGCGATCCCAATGGCGCCTGTCTTGATAGGCATGGTCCACCTCCCGTTGGCGCTCACGGTAGTCATGGAAGTCAGCCAAGACCATGAAGGGGTCGCTGTGAATCAGGTTCTCGCTGAGTGGTCGGAACAGCTCGGTATCGCCATGGGAGAACAGGCCAGAGCTGATCAGGTCAACTGCCGAGCGCAGTTGCTCGTCGCGCTGATAAAGCTCCCAAGGCTGATAACCAAGCGCCTGCTGATGCTGGACTTCGGTCGCGGTCATGCCGAACAGGAAGAAGTTTTCGTGACCGACCTCATCGCGAATCTCAACATTGGCGCCGTCAAGGGTGCCGATAGTGAGCGCCCCATTCATCGAGAACTTCATGTTGCCGGTGCCAGACGCCTCCTTGCCAGCTAACGAGATCTGCTCGGAAAGATCGGCGGCCGGGTAGAGCCGTTGCCCGTTCTTGACGTTGAAGTCGGGCATGAACAGCACGCGCAGATAGCCATTGACCTGGGGATCGGTATTGATCACCTCGCCAACGGCATTGATCAGTTTGATCATCAGCTTGGCCATGACATAGCCAGGCGCGGCCTTGCCACCGAAGATGAAGGTGCGCGGCGTCAGATCGATGTTCGGGCTCTGCTTGATCTGCTCATAGACCCAGATGATGTGCAGCAGGTTCAGATGCTGGCGTTTGTACTCATGGAAGCGCTTGGCCTGGACATCGAACAGGGTCTCCGGGTCTGGAGCGAAGCCGGTGCGCTCGCCGAGCCAGTTCGAGAGCTTGCGCTTGGCGTTGGTCTTGATCTCACGCCAGCGCTGCTGCAGTGCATGGTCTTCGGCATGCGGCTCGAGGTCGCGCAGGCAATCGAGATCGCGCACCCAGTGGTCATTACCGCAGGTCTCGGTGATCAGCGCGGCGAGCTCCGGATTGCTGGCGACGATGAACCGCCGCGGCGTGACGCCGTTGGTGACGTTATGAAAGCGCTCCGGCCAGAGATCATTGAAGTCCTTCATCACCGTGGTCTTGAGCAGCTCGGAGTGCAGCTCGGCGACGCCATTGATGGCCTTGCTGCCGACGGCGGCGAGATGGGCCATGCGCACCTTGCGACCACCTTGCTCGTCGATCAGCGACATGCGCGCGACGCGCTCGTCGTCACCCAAGAAGTGCACGCGCACCTCATCGAGAAAGCGGCGGTTGATCTCGTAGATGATCTCCAGATGACGTGGCAGCAGGCGCTCGAACAGATCAACCGACCAGGTTTCCAACGCCTCGGGCAATAGCGTATGGTTGGTGAAGTGGCAGCTGTTGCGGGTGATCGCCCAGGCCTGCTCCCAGGTCATCAGATGATCATCCATCAAGAGCCGCATCAGCTCGGCAATCGCCAGCGAAGGATGGGTGTCGTTGAGCTGGATCGCATACTTCTGATGAAAGCGCTCTAGGGTGCCGGCATGGCGCAGCTCAAGCCGGATCATATCCTGTAGCGAGCAGGAGACGAAAAAGAACTGTTGCTTGAGGCGCAGCTCCTTGCCGGCCACCGGTTCATCATTCGGGTAGAGCACCTTGGAGATGGTCTCGGCCTCGATCTTGGCATGCACGGCGCCGTAGTAGTCACCGACATTGAAGGCGCCGAAATTGAACGATTCTGGTGCCTCGGATTTCCACAGCCGCAGCAGGTTCACGTTGGTGACACCATAGCCCATGATCGCGGTGTCATAAGCAACGCCATTGACCAGCAAGTCTGGTCTCCAGCGCTGGCGCGGCACCCCATGCTCATCAATGTATCGCTCGCTATAGCCACCGAAGCCGACCGGAAAGGAGAGTTTTGGGCGCATGATCTCCCAGGGGTTGCCGTTGCGCAGCCAGGTGTCCCCTTGCTCGACCTGCCAGCCATCGACAATGATTTGGTCGAAGATGCCGAACTCATAGCGGATGCCATAGCCAATCGCTGGAATCTGGTTGGTCGCCAGTGAGTCCATGTAGCAGGCCGCTAATCGACCCAGTCCGCCATTTCCAAGTCCCGGCTCCTCTTCACTTTCGATAATGCGGTCGAAGTCAAGCCCAAGCTCCTCGGCCACCTCGCGTGATACCTCCGTGATGCCCAAGTTGATCATGTTGTTGGCGAGGTGCGGGCCGAGCAGGAACTCGGCCGAGAAGTAGCAGACGGTGCGCAGGTTTTGATCTTTGTAGATGCGCGATGACTTGATCCAGCGCTCTAGCATCCGGTCACGCACTGTATAAGCGGCCGCCTGATACAGGTTGTTGTCGGTCGCCACCTCAAGTGACCGGCCTTGGATGTAGAACAGGTTGTCGAGGAAGGCACGCTTCAGTGCCTCCTTCGACAGGCCGGTGCGGGTGTGCTCGTTCTCTAAACGGGGATCAGCGGTGCTCATGCGTGGCTCCATTGCCAGTAATCAAGCCAGTAATCAAGCCAGTCAGGACGGCCAGATCCAGTCGTCGACCTCGGGCAGATCAATGCCGTATTCGTGTGCATAGTTGCGGCATTCAATCTGCTTATCCTTGAGTCGCTCCATCACATGGGCGCCGGCGACCTGTAAGCGCGGTACGCGCTTGATCACATCCATCGCCAGGGTGAAGCGATCGATCTCGTTCTCGATCGCCAACTCGAGTGGCGTGTTGATATTGCCACGCTCCTTGTAACCGCGCACATGCAGATTCTTGTGATTGGTGCGCCGATAGGCCAGCCGGTGGATCAGCCAGGGATAACCATGGAAATTGAAGATCACCGGGCGGTCTTTCGTAAACAGGCTATCGAAGTCGGCATCGCTGAGTCCGTGCGGATGTTCGTTCGGGGTGGTGATCCGGAACAGATCGACGACGTTGATGAAGCGGATCTTCACCTCCGCGAAGTGCTCGCGCAAGAGCGCCGTGGCGGCGAGCGCCTCTTTGGTCGGGATATCGCCGCAGCCGACGAGCACCGCATCTGGCTCTTCGCCCTGATCATTGCTAGCCCAATCCCAGATGCCCAAGCCCTTCGTGCAATGCTTGATGGCCGCGTCCATGTCCAGGTACTGCAGATGGTTCTGCTTGTCGGCGACGATGACGTTGATGTCGTCGCGACTCTGTAGGCAATGATCCACGGTCGAGAGCAGGGTGTTGACGTCGGGCGGTAGATAGATGCGCGTCACCTCCGGGTTCTTGTTGACCACCACGTCGAGGAAGCCTGGATCTTGATGCGTAAAGCCATTGTGATCCTGGCGCCAGACCGTGGAGGTGATCAGCAGGTTGAGCGAGGAGATGCGCGCGCGCCAGGGGATGTCTTCGCAGATCGCCAGCCACTTCGCATGCTGGTTGTACATGCTGTCGATCACATGCACGAAGGCCTCGTAGGTAGCGAAGAAGCCGTGGCGTCCGGTCAGCAGATAGCCTTCGTACCAGCCTTCCAGGGTATGCTCGGAGAGCATTTCCAAGACCCGGCCGTCGGGCGACAGTTCGCCGCCGTCGGCGTCCTCGTCCTTGTAATCGCAGAGCCAAAGCTTTTTCGAGACCTCGTAGATTGCATCCAGCTTGTTCGAGCTGTTCTCGTCTGGCCCGAAGACGCGGAAGTTGTCCGGATTCTTCGCCATCACATCGCGCAACAGCTTGCCCACCGGCTTGGTGTTCATGTGCCTTGTAGTGCCAGGCTGGTCGACCGGGATCGCATAATCGCGAAAGTCAGGCCGGCGCAGCGCGCGGCGCAGCAAACCGCCATTGGCATGGGGGTTGGCACTCATGCGCAGGGTGCCCGTCGGTGCCAGCGCCTTCAGTTCCGGGATCAGCCGGCCCTGCGCATCGAACAGATCCTCAGGCTTGTAGCTCCGCATCCAGGCCTCGAGCTGCTGGAGATGCGCCGGATTGCCATGCATTCCAGACAAGGGCACCTGATGCGCGCGCCAGAAGCCTTCGACTTTCTGGCCATCGACCGTCTCAGGGCCGGTCCAGCCTTTCGGGGTGCGCAGCAGGATCATGGGCCAATGGCCGCGGCTGGCTTGGCCCGAGTGTCGCGCCTCGTCCTGGATTGCCTTGATCTCGGCGTAGCAGGTTTCAAGCGTCTCGGCCATCAGCCGATGCATCGTCATCGGGTCATCACCCTCGACGAAGTGCGGCACCCAGCCATAGCCGCGCATCAGGCTCGCGAGCTCGTCGTTTGGGATGCGTGCGAGCAGGGTCGGGTTGTTGATCTTGTAGCCGTTGAGATGGAGGATCGGCAGCACTGCGCCGTCGCGGATCGGATTCAGGTATTTGGCCGAGTGCCAGGAGGTCGCAAGCGGGCCGGTCTCGGCCTCACCATCGCCCACGGCCACCGTGACCAGCAGGTCTGGATTGTCGAATGCGGCGCCAAAGGCATGCGAGATCGAATAGCCAAGCTCGCCGCCCTCGTGGATGGAGCCGGGGGTCTCCGGGGTGCAATGGCTGCCGATGCCGCCGGGGAACGAGAACTGTTTAAAGAAGGCCTTCATGCCAGCCTCGTCCTCGCTCTTGTTCGGGTAGATCTCGGAGTAGGTGCCTTCCAGGTAGACCGGCGCCAGGATACCGGGAGCGCCGTGACCAGGGCCGGCGAGGAAGATCGCCTCCTGCCGGTGGGCATTGATCAGGCGGTTCATGTGCACGTACATAAACGCCAAGCCCGGGCTCGAGCCCCAGTGGCCGAGCAGGCGCTTCTTGAGATGGGCCTCTTGCAGCGGCTCGCGCAGCAGCGGGTTGTCGCGCAGGTAGATCATGCCCACCGCGAGGTAACAGCAGGCCCGCCAGTAGGCGTCCATCTGCTCGAGCTGAGCCTGGTCCAGGGGCGCGGAAGTCACTGGGGTCGAGTTAGCCATGCTGATCTCCTGAGTCGGTCTGTGGTGAAACAGGTTAGAGTGTTTCAGTGAACATTCGGTGACGCCGATCGGTATCTTGTCGTCTTCTTTTTGTCATCAACCTCTGTCAGTCTTGAGGGTTGAAGACTGTTGCTGGGCCTGGCTGGGCTTGGTCCGGCGACGGCATGGTTTTTCGACGCCAGGAGCAACTTGTGAACGACCATAGCGCGAATCTCGAGGGGATGGATTGGTTGAAGGCTGAGCTTGAGGCAGAGCTTGACGAGGACTACGAGCTTGAGTTGTCCGAACCTGCGCTGTCTCTCGAGCTGAGGCGCATCTACAAGAAACGGCATCCGCAGACGCTCGATCGGGTGACCTATTTCAAGGCGCTACTGACCTTACAGGCCGAGCTGATCAAGCTGCAAGACTGGGTAGAGCATACCGGCGAGAAGATAGCAGTCATCTTCGAGGGCCGCGATGCCGCTGGCAAGGGCGGTGTCATCAAGCGCATCACTCAACGGTTGAATCCGCGCGTCTGCCGCGTGGTGGCCCTCACCAAGCCGAGCGAGCGGGAGCGCACGCAATGGTATTTCCAGCGTTACGTGCCGCATCTACCCTCAGGCGGAGAGATCGTGCTGTTCGACCGCTCTTGGTACAACCGCTCTGGGGTTGAGCGGGTGATGGGATTTGCCACAGCGGATCAAGTCGAACAGTTCTTCCAGGACGTTCCCGAGTTCGAGCGGATGTTGGTGCGCTCCGGGATTCGCCTGGTCAAATACTGGTTTTCGATCACCGACGAAGAACAGCAGTTGCGCTTTTTGATGCGCATCCATGACCCACTCAAGCAGTGGAAACTGAGTCCGATGGACTTGCAATCACGGGTGCGTTGGGAGGACTACACCAAGGCTAAGGAGGAGACCTTTGCTCGCACCAATATCCCGGAGTCGCCCTGGTTCATCGTTGAGGCCAACGACAAGAAGCGGGCGCGGCTGAACTGTATCCATCACCTGCTGGATCAGATGCCCTATGGCGAGGTCCCGCATGAGTCGATCAGCTTGCCGGATCGGGTGTTTAATCCGGACTACGATCGGGCCGTGCTGCCCAATGAGCTGTTCGTGCCGGCGCGTTATTAGCGCGCCGCGGGTAGGGGGTCACTGCCCGCGATCTTCAGCGGACCCAGAGGAACACGCGCGAGATCCCAACGCGGGATGGCTTGCTGCCAAAATTCGTCCACCCTGCTCGGCGCTGCATCAAGCGAGCGCTGACCAAGCAGATGCCATGCCTGCGTCAGCGCCGGCAGCGGGTCCGTTGCATCGACTGGGGCTGCGGCCAGGCTTTTGGAGAGCTTGCGGCCATCGCCTCCCAGCATCAGTGGCAGATGCGCATACTCAGGCTGAGGCAGACCGAGGCAGCGCTGGAGATAGACCTGACGCTGGGTAGAGCCAAGCAGGTCGGCACCCCGCACCACGCGCGTGATGCCCTGGTCGCCGTCATCGACGACCACGGCCAATTGGTAGGCATAAAAGCCGTCGGCACGCCGCAGGACGATATCGCCCACCTCTGAGGACAGGTGCTGTGTGCTGAGTCCGTGGATGCGGTCTAGGATGCTGAGTTCACCGCAGTCGATGCGCAATCGCAAGCTGCGCCCCCTGCGACCAGGTGGCAGACCCGCGCGACAGCAGCCTGGGTAGATCGGCCCTTCTAGACCCTGGAGACCGAGCGCGGCTATCTCCCGGCGAGTGCAGGCGCAGGGGTAGCACAGCTGATCCCGTTGTAGGCGCTCGAGGGCCGCCTCGTAGTAGGCAGTGCGCTGACTTTGATAGCTGGGGGGCTCATCCCAGCAGAGCCCGAACGCCTGGAGTGTCTTCAAGATGCTGACGTCAGCACCGGGCAGACAACGCTGCTGGTCGAGGTCTTCAATGCGCACCAGCCAAGCGCCTTGCTGTTGTCGCGCATCGGCAAAGCTGCCAACGGCAGCGAGCAAAGAGCCGAAATGCAGCGGGCCAGTTGGGGAAGGCGCGAAGCGACCGCGGTAGCGGGGAGTGGCCTGCCTTCCATCCATCGGAGGTTGGTCTGCTTGAGCTGTTCGCTGTATCGCTGGCCCTGCCCGCGGACGCGATTGCTAGGCTCGCTCTGACCGTCGGGTAGACACCGCGACGGCCAGACCGCGAGAGCGCCTTTTAGCCGCGCTGCCTCTCGCGGATCTCGTCCAGGGTCTTGCAGTCGATGCAGAGCGTCGCTGTTGGTCGGGCCTCAAGCCGCCTGACACCAATCTCGACCCCACAAGCCTCGCAATAGCCATAGTCGTGATCATCGATGCGCTCGAGCGCCTCGTCGATCTTGCGAATCAGCTTGCGCTCGCGATCACGCGTGCGCAGCTCGAGGCTGAACTCGGATTCCTGCGTAGCCCGGTCATTGGGGTCTGGGAAATTAGTGGCCTCGTCCTGCATATGATGGACCGTGCGGTCGACCTCTTCCATGAGCTGCCGCTTCCATTCCAGCAGTAGCTCGCGGAAGTGCGCTTCCTGGTCTGCATTCATGTACTCCTCGTCCTGTGCAATAGCGTAGGGCTCGATTCCGAGCGTCCCCGCGCCTCTCTTCTCTGTCTCGGCCATGATCTGCTCCCGGAGACGATGCGATGTTGAAACCGGCCCTCGAAGGTGACGTTGGCACGGTCTTGTGAAGCCTGCGCCGAGCGGCAGCCACCGACCACCCGGCTTTGAAGCCGCACCTTCTAGCAGATCGCTTCGCCTGCGACAAGCACCGCGCATGCGGTTTCTGCGAATCGGCTGTGCTAACCTTGCGCGCCGATCATGTTCATTACTCATGAAGGAATCCCCGATGCAGACGGGTCTCCAAGCCTTGATCTTTGACGTTGACGGCACTCTCGCCGATACTGAGCGCGATGGCCATCGGCCAGCCTTCAATGCTGCCTTTGCCGAGGCAGGTCTCGACTGGCATTGGTCCGTTGAGCTTTACGGCGAGCTCCTGTCGGTGACTGGTGGCAAGGAGCGGATGCGGCACTATCTAAGCCAGTATCGGCCCGACGCCGAGCTCGAGACGCAGGCCTTTTCGAGCCTTGAGGCCCTGATCGCGCATCTCCATCGGCGCAAGACCGAGCACTATGTCGAACGGCTGGGCAAAGGCGGCATTCCGCTGCGCACCGGCGTGCTGCGGCTGCTGCGCGAGGCCCGTGATGCTGGTGTCAGGCTGGCGATCGCGACCACGACCACGCCGGCGAACGTCACAGCACTGCTTGAGTCTGCCCCCGAGCCGGGTTTGGTGGACTGGTTCGAGGTCATCGCGGCCGGCGATGTGGTGCAGCAGAAGAAGCCCGCGCCGGACATCTTCGAGCTGGCCCTGGCACAGCTCAACCTGCCGGCCTCGGCCTGCGTTGCGATCGAGGACTCCGAGAACGGTGTCCGCTCGGCACTTGGCGCCGGCCTCGATGCGCTGTTGGTCACCACCAGCTGTTACACCGAGCAGCAAGACTTTGGCGGCGCCACCCTGGTGGTAGACCAGTTCGGCGAGCCGGGTGATCCAGCCCAGGCCCTGATGGGCGATCTCGGCGGTGCTGAGTATGTCGACCTTGAGGTGCTACGCAGGCTTCGTGATCAGGTGTTCGGCTAGCCTAGGAGGCAATGCAGCCCAGCTTGGGCTGTCGCTGTACTCTGCTCTTGGAAGCAGGCTGACCAAACAGGCACAGGTTTAGGACAAGACCCGGCAATGACTTCCCTCGCGACGATACAGATCCCCCGCTACCTTGAGATCTACATTAAGACGATCAATTCGGAGCTGGATCGGTTCTGGTCGCGGTTTAACCTGTATGCGGGAATCGAGATCCTGGCGGTTGTGGCACTGATGCTGGCGTTCGACAAGGTGCAGATCCATCCAGATACGGCGCGGGCGGCCAACACCGTTGTGTGCCTATGGTCGGTCACCGGTAGCCTCTTCATTTGGCAGTCAATGGAAATCCAGCGTCGGCTGGTCGCTGCAATCGTCGCGGCCGAGGCGAACCTGCCGGACGATGTCGGTCTCTTCCGTGAGGCGTTACAGTCGGTCAGCCCGTCACACTTCCTGATGTTCCGCGCCTGTTTTTCCTTTTCGGTCGCCTGTTCGATCTTCTGGGGTGGGATGATCTTTCTCGGTCCCTACGGTTAGTACTCCTGACCAGCCGCTGCCTGAGGTAAAGCTCGCCGGTGGCGGTGCCCCTCTCTAATGCGCCTTCTTAAAGAGCTGGGCTAAGCATCCGGCAGTATCCGGATGAGGGCGCCGTCGGGCTCATCGGTGAGGATGTAGAGGCCCCCTTCTGGTCCTTGACGGACGTCGCGCACACGCCGTCCGATGCTGAGCTTTTCTTCGCCGATGACGCGGTTACCGTCAAGATCGGTGCGGCGCAGTTGTTGGAACTTGAGCGCGCCGCTGATCAGGTCGCCTTGCCAGTCGGGAAAGTCATTGCCAGTGTAGAAGGTCATGCCGCTGGGAGCGATCGACGGAGTCCAGACCACGAGGGGCTGGGTGACGCCCGGAGCTTGGGTTTTGTCGGAGACGCGCGGCCCCCAGTATTCCATGCTGTAGGTGACCTCGGGCCAGCCATAGTTATTGCCGGCCTGGATCAGGTTGATCTCGTCGCCGCCACGGGAGCCGTGCTCATGGGACCAGATGCGGCCGCTGTTGGGATCGCGGGCCAGGCCTTGGATATTGCGATGGCCGATGCTGTAGAGCTCGGGCTTGGCGCCCGGCTTGTCGATCAAGGGGTTATCGGCGGGTGCTGAGCCCTCGGCGTTCAGACGCAACAGCGAGCCAAAATGGGTGCCGGGGTTCTGCGCCTGATTGCGGATGTTCTCGCCGTCGAACGCGGTCGGTGGGTTGCCGCCGTCGCCGATACTCATCAGCAGGCTGCCGTCGGGCAGCCAAAGTAGCCGAGAGCCGAAGTGCTGGCCACCGGATTTGCTGTCGGCGTTACGGAAGAGGATCTCGAGGTCAAGCAAGCGTTTGTTCTCGAGATCGAGCCGACCGCGGGCGAGCGCAGTGCGGTTGGCATCTTCGGTGCCCTCGGCGAAGGTCAGGTAGACCTGTTGGTTCTCGGCGAAGTCGGGATGCAGGCTGACATCGAGCAGACCGCCTTGGCCGCAGGCGCAGACCTTGGGTGTGCCGCGGATCGGGGTTGGGTCGAGCTTGGCTTTGCTGAGGGTCTGACTTGTGCGTTGGCCGCTTGTCTTGCTGTCTTCCTTGGTATCGGCAGTGTCATCGGCTTCCGCTCCCGTCGTCGCGTTGTGGATCAGACGCAGCCGGCCGGGTCGTTCGGTGACCAGCGCGGAGCCATCTGGTAGCCAGGCGATACTCCAAGGATGGCGCAGCCCTTCAACAATGGTCTCCATGCGCCAGCCTTCGGCCTCGGGGACATCGCCGGTCGGCTCGACTGGACCCGTTGGCTGGGTGCAGCCGAGTGCCGGGATCAGGGCGAGTAGCCAGAGCGCCGTGGCTTGCGGACGGCTGGGGACTCGAGTTTGCCGATGTTGCTGCATGGGATATTCCTCCTGAGTCACGCTGGATGTATAGCTGGATGCTGTCATCGCTGGAGCTGTTGCCTGATATGGCTTGCGCGAGAGGCCCCTGATGCGGATCCGATCCTGCGCATCAGGTGCTTCCCTGGTTGCTTCTCGGCCTGCTTATCGGCTTGCCGCTGTTCCGTCCGAAGGCTCGAGCAGCGCAAGCTCGGTGAGTGGGCCGTCGCATTTGACCTCCAGCTTGCGGTTGAGATCATTGAGTGCTGCCTGCAGTGCTTCTTCGATCACTGGGTGGTAGAAGGGCATGCGCAGCATCTGTTCGACCGTCATCTGTTGTTGGATGCTCCAGCTGATGAGATGGGCTAGGTTTTCGCCGCGCGGTGCCATCAGTTCGGCGCCGAGCAGGCGGCCGCTGGTCTTATCGGCATAGACCCGAATCAGGCCGCGGTTGTTGCCCATGATCAGGGCGCGCCCGACTGGGGCCATCTTAATCTCGCCGATCGCGGTCTGGTCTCGGTCAAGCCTGTCGAAGCCTTGGCCGATGATGCAGATGTTCGGGTCGCAGAAGTTGATGAACAAGGGCGTACGGCGGCGGAAGCGGGCTGGGCGTTTGCCGCTGGTGGTTTGCACCGCGTTATAGCCGGCGATGCGTCCCTCGTCGCCGGCCTCGTGCAGCACGGGGCGCTCGGCAGTGACGTCACCAGCGATGAAGACCGGTAGTTCGCCGACCTGCATGCTGTGACGATCGAACGGCGGCAGGCCGCGGGCGTCGAGCTCAAGGCCGAGCTGCTCGAGCCCGAGACCCTCCAGATTCGGCACCCGGCCAATGCTGCAGAGCAGGGCGTCGACGCTGATCTGATGCGCGCCGGCACGGATACGCAGTTGCTCGCCATCTTCGCTGATCTGCACCGGTTGGCCGAGATGGAGCGGAAATTCCTTGCCGATGACTTGGATGGCGGCCTGGTTGACCTCTGGGTCGCGAATGCCGGCAAGGGTCGCGAGCTGATCGAAGCCCTCGACCTGGATGCCAAGTCGATGCAGGCTCTGGCCCAGCTCGAGGCCGATAGTGCCGAGGCCGATGACGGCGATCGAAGCCGGTAGGTCGGCAAGCTCGAACAGGCTGTCGGTGGTCAGCAGCTTGTCACCGAAGGCGCGCCAGGGCTCGGGTACTCGCGGCCGCGAGCCGGTGGCGATGACCACGGCGCCGGCGCGGATGCGCTGCTCGCCGACCGCGAGCAGGGTGGGTTCGAGGAAGCGGGCGTAGTCCTGCAGGAACAGGTCCTCTGGCAGGTCGTCAGTGCTGCTGCCGAGCACCCGGTCGACGAAGGTGTCGCGAATATCTTGGACATGCTCCAAGGCCTCAGCGAGGTTCAGCTGCAGCCCCTCATGACCATCAATGCCATAGCGGCCGAGATGGGTGCGGCGATGGTAGTCCTCGGCGACCTGGATCATCGCCTTGGAGGGCATGCAGCCGACGCGAGCGCAGGTGGTGCCAGGCTCGCCGCCGTTGATCAGTACGAAGCTTTTGCCGGCCTTGCGCGCCTGGCTCATGGCATTGAGACCGGAAGTTCCGGCGCCGATGATGGCGATGTCGACGAATCGTTCTTGCATCGATGACTCTCTTGATAAGGCGGTGAAATAGGATAGAGCGGACTTGGTATCTTGACCGGAACCAGAAGAGCGCCGCATTCTACGCGGTTGCGGCCGCCATTTTTTCTGCGGTCTTGATCTGAGCCGCCTGCTGTCCAGCGAGAGGTCTATGTCTGCGTCTGCCCCTTCCCTGAGCTTCGAGCTTGCGCCTGGTGGCGCCTTGCGCGGTGAGCTGCGCGTGCCCGGCGATAAATCCATCTCCCATCGCGCGGTGATGCTTGCGGCCCTGGCCGAGGGTACGACCGAGATCGACGGATTTCTCGAAGGTGCGGATAGCTTGGCCACCCTGGCCGCGTTTCGTGCCATGGGGGTCGAGGCCGAGGGGCCGGCTCAAGGCCGGCTCAAGGTCAAGGGGGTCGGCCTGCGCGGCCTGCGGGAGCCGGGGCAGGCGTTGGATCTCGGCAACTCGGGGACCTCGATGCGACTGCTGTCCGGGTTGCTGGCCGGACAGCGCTTCGCCACCACCATGATCGGCGATGCCTCGCTCTCGCGGCGGCCCATGGGGCGGGTGATCGCTCCGCTGACCCAGATGGGTGCGCGGATCGAGGCAACGCCTGAAGGTCGGGCGCCGCTGCGTCTGCTGCCGGCCGAGCGGTTGCTCGGCATCGACTACGCATTGCCGGTGGCCAGCGCTCAAGTCAAATCGAGTTTGTTGCTGGCGGGACTCTATGCGCAAGGCGAGACCTGTATCACCGAGCCGGCGCCCACGCGTGACCATACCGAGCGCATGCTCAGTGCCTTTGGCTATCCGGTGCACCGCGCCGGCAATCGTGTTTGCCTCAGCGGTGGTGGACGCCTGATGGCGACGCCGATCACGATCCCTGCCGACATCTCCTCCGCGGCCTTCTTTCTGGTCGGGGCCAGCATCGCCCCTGGCTCGGATCTGACCTTGACCCAGGTGGGTCTGAATCCGACCCGCCTCGGTGTGGTCAATATCCTGCGTCAGATGGGGGCCGATATCGCGATCGAGCGGGCGCGCGAACTGGGTGGTGAGCCGGTTGCCGATCTGCGCGTGCGTGCCGCGTCCCTGCGCGGTATCGCGATTCCGCAAGATCAGGTGCCTCTGGCAATCGACGAATTCCCGGCGCTGTTCATCGCCGCTGCCTGTGCCGATGGTGAGACGCTGCTAAGCGGTGCGGCTGAGCTGCGGGTGAAGGAGAGCGATCGCATCCAAGTGATGGCCGATGGTCTGAGTGCGCTGGGCGTTGAGGTTGAGCCGCGCCCGGATGGGATGCTGATCCGCGGTCGCGGTGCGGCTGGCCTGCTCGGTGGTGGGCGAGTCGAGGGCCATGGCGATCATCGCATCGCGATGGCCTTTGCGATCAGCGCGCTGCGGGCAACGGCCCCGATCCGGATCGACGACTGCGCCAACGTCGAGACCTCATTCCCGGATTTTGCCGGCCTCGCCGCGGGCGTGGGTTTGCAGATCACCGAGCTGAGAGCGGAGTAGCACGACGATGACGCAACGGCAAAAGCCCCTGTCATCCTCCGCTATCGATGCCGACGCCAGGCAGGACGCATATCAAGCGGCGACGACGAGCGCTGCGGCGCCAGTGATCACCATCGACGGTCCATCGGGGACCGGCAAGGGCACGATCGCCAACCTGCTCGCTGACTATCTTGGCTGGCACCTGCTCGATAGCGGTGCCCTCTATCGCACGCTGGCGCTAGCGGCGCGTCGGCGCGGGATCGACCTTGAAGCGGGTCCTGAGCTTGGCCGTTTGGCGGCACAGATTCAGGTCTTGCTCGAGGGCGAGCGGGTGCTCTTGGACGGCGAGGATGTCTCGGAGCTGATCCGCACCGCCGAGGCTGGTGTTGACGCTTCAAGGGTCGCCGTGCATCCAGAAGTTCGTGGCGCGCTGCTCGGCTGGCAGCGGGGCGCGGCAGTGGCGCCGGGCTTGGTCGCCGATGGCCGAGATATGGGTTCGCGCGTTTTTCCAGATGCGCTGCTGAAGATCTATCTCGACGCGAGTCCAGAGGAGCGCGCGCAGCGGCGATATAAACAGTTGAAGGACAAAGGGATGGATGCTAACCTCCGCGACCTTGTCCAAGCGCTTCGTGTGCGCGACGAGCGTGATCGCGAGCGAGCCGAGAGCCCGCTCTTGGTGCCTTGTGCAGCAATCATCGTTGATTCGACCTCATTATCGATCGACGAGGTCTTTGATCAGGTTCTTGGCCTGGCCAAGGTCGCACTCGAATCAGCAGACCCTTGAGGCAAGATGTCGGCTTGGAATCGGCACCCGCGTTAGCCTGACGCTGCTCTGGCGTCGCTCTCGCGTTCGGGAGCCGTCTCCGATCCATTTTTTGATGATCTCGGCCGATCGGCAGCCGCCTCGGCCGTTTCGTTTTAACTTAACCCTCCTGTTGGCTGCGGGTCGCTGATGCGGCTGCTGATGACCCTCAGGAGATGGCGTGGGACGCCAGGAACATTCACAGCATGACCGAAAGCTTCGCCGAGCTCTTTGAGCAGAGCCTTACCAACACGCAGCTCCAGCCGGGTACCATCGTCACCGGCCAAGTCGTCGCCATCACCGCTGACTCCGTCATCGTTAATGCCGGCCTCAAATCTGAAGGGATCATCCCGCGCAATCAATTCCTGAGCCCCGAGGGCCAGTTGGAAGTGAGTGTCGGCGATGACGTCGAGGTTGCACTGGACGCCGTCGAAGACGGATTCGGCGCCACCCGCCTCTCGCGTGAGAAGGCCAAGCGCTTCGCCGCCTGGGACAAGCTCGAGCGCGCCTTCGACGATGGCGAGACGGTCACCGGCCAGATCAACGGCAAGGTCAAAGGCGGCTTCACCGTCGAGCTGGGCAGTGTGCGGGCGTTCCTGCCGGGCTCACTGGTCGATATCCGCCCGGTGCGCGATACCACCTACCTCGAAGGCAAGGACCTCGAGTTCAAGGTCATCAAGCTCGATCGGCGTCGCAACAATGTCGTCGTCTCGCGCCGCGCGGTGGTTGAGGAAGAATACAGCGCCGAGCGCGAACAGCTGCTCGAGAAGCTGGAAGAGGGGCTGGAGCTCAACGGTGTGGTCAAGAACCTCACCGACTACGGCGCCTTCCTAGATCTCGGCGGCATCGATGGCCTGCTGCACATCACGGATATGGCTTGGCGCCGCGTCAAGCATCCTTCCGAGGTGGTCGAGATCGGCCAAGAGATCATGGTCAAGGTGCTCAAGTTCGACCGCGAGCGTCAGCGTGTCTCGCTGGGCTTAAAGCAGATGGGCGAAGATCCTTGGGTCAATATCTCGCGCCGCTATCCCGAGAGTACCCGCGTCTTCGGTAAGGTCACCAATATTGCCGACTACGGCTGCTTCGTCGAGATCGAAGAGGGCGTCGAGGGCCTGGTGCACGTTTCCGAGATGGATTGGACCAACAAGAATGTGCATCCGAGCAAGGTCGTCAACATGGGCGACGACGTCGAGGTGATGGTGCTGGATATCGACGAGGAGCGTCGTCGCATCTCGCTCGGCATCAAGCAGTGTCAGTCCAACCCTTGGGATGAGTTCTCGGCGATCCACAAGAAGGGCGATCACGTTGCCGGTCAGATCAAGTCGATCACCGATTTCGGGATCTTCATCGGTCTGGATGGCGGTATCGACGGTCTGGTGCATCTCTCCGACATCTCCTGGGATGAGTCTGGCGAGGACGCGCTGCGCAGCTTCAAGAAGGGCGATGAGGTCGAGACCGTGGTGCTCTCGGTTGATCCAGAGCGCGAGCGGATCTCGCTTGGCATCAAGCAGCTGGATAAGGACCCGTTCTCGAGCTTCGTTGCCGTGCACGAGAAGGGCAGCATCGTCACTGGGACGATCACCGAGGTGGACGCCAAGGGTGCGAATATCGATCTAGGCGACGGCGTCGAGGGCTATCTGCGCGCCTCGGAGATCTCGCGCGATCGGGTCGAGGATGCGCGCGCGGTGCTGAAGGTCGGCGAAGAGGTCGAGGCCAAGTTCCTTGGCGTCGATCGCAAGAACCGTAGTATCTCGCTCTCGATCAAGGCAAAGGATATGGCGGATGAGCAGGCCGCCATTAAGGGCTATGCGCGTGAGGCGCAGGCCGGCACGGCCACGCTTGGAGACATCCTCAAGCAGCAGATGGAAGAGGCCGCGAAGGACTGAGCAAGCGGCGTATTCCGCAGACCTCGGTCTTTGTGATTCACCACGCCTCCTGATCCCCCGCCCGGCGCAGCGCGCCGGGCCTGCATTGTTATTGCAGGCTAGCCGCTATGATGAAATCCGAGCTCATCGATATTCTCGCGAGGGAGCAAAACCATCTCGTTTACAAGGATGTCGAACTCGCCGTACGCTGTATTTTGGAACAGATGAGTGGTGCGCTGGCCTCAGGTGAGCGCATCGAGATCCGCGGCTTCGGTAGCTTCTCGCTCCACTTCCGTCCGCCGCGTGTTGGCCGTAATCCTAAGACCGGCGATGCCGTCGCGCTTTCGGGTAAGTACGTGCCCCACTTCAAGCCAGGTAAGGAGCTCCGCGACCGGGTCAATCAGGCCTATCAGGAGACGTTGGCTCAGTTGGAGCAGAACGATCCGGACGAAGACGCCGCTCGTCGACGCAAGGTTGCTGCCAGCCTTGGCTGATCATCCTGTTCGCGTGGCCCTAGTGCTTTACGCTTGATCGACAGCGCCTGTTGAGAGCTCTCTGGCAATCAGGCCTGTTGAGTGCTTTGTGGCAACCAAGTGAAGGGGGCGCCAAGTCATGGCTTCCCCCTTCAGTGGTTGGCTCTACTCTGAGTAGCCGCGCCCCTGTCGACCGGTCATGGAACGGGCAAAGATGGTCGGCTGCCCGGAAGGTACGACAGTGACCCCGCCGGAGGAGACCTTGTAGCGTTTTGAATCGGTCTCGCGGTCATAGCCGATCACCGCGCCTGGCTCGATGGCGTTGTGTCGGTCGATAATGACCTTCTTCAGGCGAGCGCCTTTGCCAACATGGACATAGTCCATGATGATGCAGTCCTCAAGCTCGGCGCCTTCGTCGATCACCGCCTCGCGCCGGATGATCGAGTTGCAGATCCGGGTGCCGTGATGGATCATGGTTGCGGCGCCGAGCAGGGTGTTCTCGATCTGTCCGCCGAGCACACGGGCGACGGGCCCCTGGTAGTTACTCGAGTAGATCGGCCAGTCCGGGTTGAAGGCATCGAAGACAGGCTCGGCACCCAGTACATCCTTGTGCGCGTTGAAATAGGCATCGATGCTGCCGACATCGCGCCAGTAGACGCGATCCTCGTAGGCATTGATGCCGGGAATCTCATTGGTTGCGAAATCGTAGGCAAACAGCCGGTGCTTGCTTGCGAGCAGGCGCGGCAGCACATGCTGTCCGAAGTCGGTCTCTCCAGCCTGTTGCGCGTCTTGCAGCGCGCGGATCAGCACCTCGGTGCTGAAGATGTAATTCCCCATCGACGCATAGGCCTTGCTAGGATCATCCGGCATCGGCGACGGATGCGCTGGTTTCTCTTGGAAGGCCTCGACCCGTCCGTCGGCATCGGCGGCGATGACGCCGAAGCCCTTCGCATCCTCCAGTGGCACCGGTAGCGCGGAGATGGTCACATCGGCCTCGCGCTCCTTGTGGAAGGCGACCATCTGCGAGATGTCCATGCGGTAGATATGATCGGCACCGAAGACCGCGACCAGGTCGGGACCATGCTCTTCGATCAGGTTGAGGTTTTGGTTGACCGCGTCTGCGGTCCCCTGAAACCAGGATTCACCGAGCAGCATCTGCGGCGGCACGACGGTGACGAATTGGTCCTTCAGCAAGGGTGAGATGGTCCAGGCCTTGCGCACGTGCTCGATCAGCGACTGCGACTTGTACTGCACCAACAGATAGATGGTCCTGATCTGCGAGTTGATCAGGTTGCTGAGCACGAAGTCGACGATGCGGTAGCGCGAGCCGAAGGGCACCGATGGCTTTGAGCGGGCAGCGGTCAGTGGCTGCAGGCGGGAGCCTTGGCCACCAGCCATAACGAAAGCAATGATTCGATCGGGCATGTCTCCTCCGGGCGCTGTGAGTCGGCCACTGAGGGTGCGTGCCTTGGTGCGTTGCGCAGCAGTGCGCCGCGTTACAATGAGCACCACCCTCAGTGTGTGTCGTCGTGTTCGATGTCGTCCCGGCGAGATCTATGACGCTCGCCGAGCCTGACATCCCCCATGATAAACCCGGAGAGGATTCTGTTGTTGCGATCCGACAGCTTAAGCACATTTGCTTGGCTGCTATTGGTGCTATTACGGGCTTAGCGAGCTTTGGTTTGCGCCCGTCGAGCGCTCGGAGTCAGCCTCTGCGTTGAGTGTCGGTGCGCTGATCGCCCGTTGCGAGCGCGCCGATCAGCAGGGCGGGCAGGGGGTTGATGCTGCGTTTTGCGATGGGTAACTGCTACCCTTGTGCCTTTGATTGAGATCGGGCTGGTTTGATCTTTATGCACGGAGAGACCATGGGACAACGTTTCGAGCTACCACGCCGTCCAGTGCTGCTCATCATCCTGGATGGCTTCGGCACCAATCCCAGCAAAGCCAATAACGCCGTTGTACTCGCCGAGACGCCGAATCTCGATCGGCTCTTTGCGCAGAACGCGCATACGGTGCTGCAGGCCTCGGCGCGCGCCGTCGGGCTGCCTGAAGGCCAGATGGGAAACTCCGAGGTGGGGCATATGACGCTCGGTTCGGGCTGTACCGTTCGTCAAGACCTGGTGCTGATCGATGACGCGATCGCTGATCGGAGCTTCTTCGACAACAAGGTGTTACAGGCTGCGGCTCAGCGTGCGGTTGAGCTTGGGCGTCCGCTCCATCTGTTAGGGCTGGTGTCCGATGGTGGCGTGCATAGCCATGTTCGGCACCTGAATGCATTGATCAAGCTCGCCAAATATCAGGGTGCGCGCCCGGTGGTGCACATGATCACCGATGGTCGCGATACCGCGCCGCGCTCAGCGCTGAGTTATCTGGCTGCGCTCGATGAAGCGCTCACCGCGGCTGGCGGCCTGGTTGGGACTGTTGCCGGGCGCTATTATGCGATGGACCGCGACAAGCGTTGGGATCGGACACAGTTGGCATTTGATGCGCTGGTGCATGGCCAGGGCCGGCGAGCGGATTCGCCACGGGCGGCCATTGAGCAGGCTTATGCCGCCGATGAAGACGATGAGTTTATCCGTCCGACTCTGATAGCTGGCAGCGAACTGATCCAGAACGATGATCCGGTGGTCTTCTTCAACTTCCGCAAGGATCGCCCGCGGCAGATCGTCTCGGCGCTCTTCAGCCGCGACTTCGATGCCTTCGATCGCGGCGGCTTCGGCGCCGCAGATCTGACCTGCATGATGGAATACGATCCCTGGTATGGGCTGCCCACGGCCTTTAGCCACGAGATGCCACCGGTGGTGCTCGGAGAGGTGCTGAGCGACGCTGGGCTACCGCAATTTCACTGCGCTGAAACCGAGAAATACGCGCATGTGACCTTCTTCTTCAACGGTGGGCGCAGTGATCCGTTTCCGGGCGAAGAACGCTGCCTGATCCCCTCGCCACGGGTGGCGACCTATGATCTGCAGCCAGAGATGTCGGCCGCTGGGGTCGCCGATGCCGTGATCGGCGCGCTTGAGAGCCGAGCCTACGCGTTTATCGTCGCCAACTTCGCCAATGGCGATATGGTGGGCCATACCGCCGTGAGGGCCGCTGTGATCAAGGCCGTCGAGACCCTGGATCGCGAGGTCGGTCGGGTCATCGATTGCGCCGCCCATCAGGGCTATTCGGTGCTACTCACCGCCGACCACGGTAACTGCGACGAGATGGTCGATCCCTTGACCGGTGAGCCACACACCCGTCACAGCGTTTATCCGGTGCCCTGTCTGGTCATTGATGAGGTTTCTTGGCGTCTGCGCATTGGCGCCGGAATCGAGGATGTTGCGCCGACGGTGCTGCAGTTGATGGGACTGCCTCAGCCTGAGGCCATGCAGGGCAAATCGATCTTGCTGAAGCCGGCGCAGAAATGCAACAGTATCTAGACCTGCTGCGCGATGTGATCGAGAACGGCGCTGATCGATCCGATCGGACAGGGGTGGGCACGCGCTCAGTGTTTGGGCGTCAGGTTCGCTTTGATCTGGCCGCCGGCTTTCCGCTGCTGACCACCAAGCGCATCCATCTGAAGAGCGTGATTGCCGAGCTGCTCTGGTTCCTCTCTGGCTCCACCAATAACCGCGATCTCAACGCCCAAGGCGTCAGTATCTGGGACGAATGGGCGACGGAGGATGGTGCGCTTGGGCCCATCTACGGCGCCCAGTGGCGGCGTTGGCCGACCCCCGATGGTGGCTCGATCGACCAGATCACTGAGGTGCTGGAGGCCATCAGGCAGGACCCGGATTCGCGTCGCTTGTTGGTCACGGCCTGGAATCCGGCCGCGCTTCCAACCCCAGGTCTGTCGCCGCGCGAGAATGCCGCTGCTGGGCGCATGGCGCTGGCACCCTGTCATTGCCTGTTTCAGTTTTATGTGCAGGATGGCGTCCTCTCCTGTCAGCTCTATCAGCGCAGCGCCGATCTATTCCTCGGTGTGCCCTTTAACATCGCCAGTTATGCCCTGCTCACGCAGATGATGGCGCAGCAGGCTGATCTCGCGCTCGGCGAGCTGGTCCACAGCTTTGGTGATCTGCACCTCTACGCTAATCATCTCACCGACACGATTGTTGACGAGCAGTTGCGCCGCACACCTCGGCCCCTGCCGCGCTTGCGCATCCTGCGCCGCCCCGCGAGCCTGTTCGAGTATCGGCTTGAGGACTTCAGCATCGAGGGCTATGACCCCTATCCGCCAATCCCCGCGCCGATCGCGGTCTAAGGGGCTTGCCGCGCTGAGGCGCTGGCCTCGCCCTGCTTGGCTCGGATGCGGTTAAGCGCACTGACATTGCCTCATTACTGAGGTGTTTTGACTCACGCAAGCAAAGGCCCGACATGACCCTGATGATTGATGCCTTGATCGAATATGGCCTGTTTCTGGCCAAGTCCCTGACCCTCGTGCTGACCATCGGGCTCTTGGTGGTGGTGATGCTGCGTGCTCGACACAGCCGCTCCCCCGATGAGGATGATGATGGCAGTCGTCTTGAAGTGGTGGATCTCAACGACCGGTATGCGCAGATGGCGGACATCATCAAGGCCGCAACACTGCCGCCAAAGATTGTCAAGAAGGCCTTCAAGGCTGAGCGCAAGGCGGAGAAGGCGAGGGCTAAGGCCGAACAGCCGGACCAGCGGCGTCTGTTCGTGATCGATTTTCATGGCGACCTGATGGCGACTGAGGTTGGGGCACTGCGAGAGGTGATCTCGGCGCTGTTGATGACGGCAACCTCCGAGGATGAGGTGCTGGTGCGTCTGGAAAACACCGGCGGCGCGGTCCATGAGCATGGTCTTGCGGCCTCGCAGCTGTTGCGATTGCGCACCGCCGGTATTCCATTGATCATCGCCATCGACAAGGTCGCTGCGAGTGGCGGCTATTTGATGGCCTCTGTTGCCAATCGGATCATTGCCGCCCCCTTCGCGGTGGTCGGCTCGATCGGCGTGCTTGCCGAGATGCCAAATTTCCATCGACTGCTGCAGCAAAAAGGTGTCGACTTCGAACTGCATACGGCTGGCGAGCACAAGCGGACCTTGACGCTCTTCGGCGAGAATACCGATGAGGGGCGGGCCAAGCTGCGCGAACAGCTCGAGGAGACCCATGGTCAATTCAAATCCTTCATTGCCGCCTATCGTCCGAACCTAGACCTGAGCAAGGTGGCGACGGGCGAGTATTGGCATGGCGAGCAAGCGCTCAGCCTGGGCCTGATTGACAGTGTGCAGACCAGTGACGATTACCTCTTGTCGGCGCGGGAGCAGACGAGTCTGTACAAGGTCCGATATCGTGCCCACAAACGGCCGCTGCAGCGTTTGCTCGGCTCGGTTGGCTTGTTGGGTGCGCACAGCGGCGTCCCATCATTGGCAAGCCTTGCGGGATCTCTTGGGCGCCGATTGGAACGCTTGCTGCTGGGCTGGGGCCGGGTCTAATGCGCATGGTGCGGTCTCGCCATGACCCGTCGCCATCCCGAAAGAGTAGGCGCTTGCACCAGGATAAGCGGCTGCGGCGCCTGAGCGGGTGGCCTCTCAGTGTTCTGGTTATCGCTGCACTGCTGACCCCGAGCTCAGGCGCGCCTCAAACCCGACTTGATGGACAGGCTGACGGACTTGATGCGCATGCTGCCGAGCATGGACCCCTGTTATCTGAACAGTTGCCTGAACAGTTTGACGGCCCCCCAGCGACTGCAGGCATCCATGAGCGGCTCGACGCGCTTGCCGATGAGGCGAGCCAACTGCGGGCTAAGGTCGCTGCCCAGTCAGAGCTGATGAGTCGCCTGCTCTCAAGCCTGGTTGGCTTGCTCCCGGTGGCGTTGGAATCCTCGCCACCGTCAGAAGACGCCGCGGCCTCTTCAGCGCCCGGTCAGGATGCGTTATCGGCCTGCCAAGGCGAGATTGCGGAGCTGAGCGCGCGCTTGCAGCAGCAACAGCTCGCACTCGATGAGGCCCAGCGTCGTGCTGAGAAGGCCGAAAAGGGGATCGCGGCGATGAGCGAGGCGCAGGTAAAGGCGGAAACCGAGATCGAGCGTTTGAGCACCGAGCTCGCGACCGCTAGGACGCGCCAAAGCGAGGCCGTGCAACATGCGGTTGAGCTCGAGCGCCGACTGGCAACCGCTGAGGCCCGGCTCTCCCGCTCGACAGCCAATACCACTGCTGAACCTGCGGATGCAAGCGTCCAAGCGGGGCAAGTGCCCACAGAGCCGGTGTTCTATGAGGTTCGAGCCGGGGATACGCTGTCGCGGATTAGCGCCCGAGTCTATGGCGATGCTAGTGCTTGGAGGCGCATCTATGAAGCCAATCGTGATCTGTTAGCGACGCCGGATGCGTTGACGCTCGGGATGTCGCTGGTCATCCCCTAATCGATCAGGGTTCAGAAAGACGCGGCGCCACACGCCGCCAAGGATGCCCGTTTCAGCATTCCCACCCGAGACTGAGGCCTGAGTACAGGCGAGCGCGAAAGCCAGCCAGCAATCAGAGTGACGAGCTGCTCCAAGGGCTGCGCCGTCGTCGCAGGCGCAGGCTCGGCAGGATGAGGCCGATGAGGATGCCGCCGGCGACCACCGCGGCGCCGATCAGGAACCAATCCTGTCGGGTCTGATTGCTCAGCTCGAGATTTCGGTGCTCGAGCTGATCGACTTGGAGCAGGAGGCTTGAGACCTGCTGCTGAAGCTCGCGCCGCTCGCGGTCGATCTGCACCGCGTTGGTGGCAGCATGTCGAATTTCCGCCAGCTCGGCCTCGAGATCTTGCTTGTCGCGTTTGAGCGCCTCGGCATTGTCCTCGAGCTTGTCGTATTGGTTCTGCAGCGCGCTCAGGCGCGCCGCGAGTTTATCGGGCTCTTCCTGTAGTGCAGCGAGCTGATTGCGCATCGACTCCAGCTCATTGCGTGCGGACGGCTCATCTTGCAAATAGGTCAGCATGATGTATCCGGTCAACCCCTCCGCGGTTCGCACTCTCGCGTATCCGCTCTCCCGATTGACGCTGAGAACGGTTAGCGGCGTACCGCTTGGCAATTGCCGAAGGATCTTATACCGCGTACTCTCGCCACTGCGCAGATTGAAGTTGTATTGGTCGGTGACATAGCGCGTTTCATTGGCTGCGAATGCGCCTGCTGACCAGGCGGTCAATAGGGCTGCCAGGCACAGGCCTGTCAGGTAAGGGGACTGCGGGAGAGGAGGCAGGAACTGCATAGATGATGGGCTCTGAGCCAAATTCCGGATGCTGTCTCAGTGCGCCGGCTCCGAGCCGGATCGCTGATCTAGCAGTAGCCACTCAAGCAGGGCCTTCTGTGCATGCAAGCGGTTCTCTGCCTCGTCCCAGACCACGGATTGGGGCCCATCGATGACATCGGCGCTGACCTCTTCGCCTCGATGTGCCGGCAGACAATGCATGAAGAGGGCATTTGACCGCGCCCGGGCCATGAGTGCTGAGGTCACGCTGAAATCAGCGAACAACGCCTTGCGCTGATCTTCCTCGCTCTCCTGACCCATGCTGGCCCAGACGTCGGTCACGACGAGATCCGCGTCCTCGACAGCGGCCGCCGGGTCGTCCAGAAGGGTGCAATGGTCTGCGGCAGCTGCCAAGATCTCGGGCTCGGGCTCGAAGCCGGGTGGGCAGGCAATGTGCAGCTCAAAGTCAAACAGGCGGGCGGCATTGATATAGGAATGGCACATATTGTTGCCATCACCAATAAAGACCACGCGCCGCCCTTGGATCGGGCCGCGATGTTCAGTATAGGTTTGCATGTCGGCTAGCAACTGGCAGGGATGAAAGCGGTCGGTCAGCCCATTGATCACCGGCACCTGTGAATAGTCGGCAAAACGCGTCAGCGTCTCGTGCTCGAAGGTGCGAATCATCACCACATCGACCATGCGCGACAGAACCCGTGCACTGTCCTCGATCGGCTCGCCCCGCCCGAGCTGGGTATCCTTTGGTGACAGGAAGAGTGCGGTGCCGCCCAGTTGAGCCATGCCGGCCTCGAACGACACCCGCGTGCGGGTCGAGGATTTCTCGAACACCATTGCGAGTGTATAGCCGATCAGCGGCCGGTAGTGTTCGCCGCGCTGTCGCCGTTGCTTCAGCTCCGTCGCCCGCGTGATGAGCCCTGTTGCTGCACCTGGGTTGAGGTCGAGTAGGGTGAGGAAGTGCTTGGGCGGAGTCTGGCTATTAGCGCGCGTCACGAGGGGCTTCCTGCGTCAGTGTCTGCGGGAGTGCTTAAGAACATCAGGATCAGCTCGGAGACCCTCTCGACGATCTCGGCCGCCTGGTCGTCATCGATGATCAACGGTGGCAACAAGCGCACCACCGAGCCAGCGGTCACATTGATGAGCAGGCCCTGTGCCAGTGCCTGTGTGACCAGCTCGGGGCAGGGACGGTCTAGCTCAATCCCGATCATGAGTCCGCGACCACGGATGTCTTGTACGCCGGCGATGCCTTTGAGTCGCCGGCGGAAGCCATCGATCAAGCGATCACCCAGCAGCGCCGCGCGCGCGGGTAGATGCTCTTGCTCGAGGATGTCGAGCACGCTTGCCGCCGCTCGGCAGGCAAGTGGATTGCCGCCAAAAGTCGAGCCGTGGCTGCCAGGGCCGAGCACCTCGGCGGCTGCGCCGCTGGCGAGGCAGGCACCGATGGGGACGCCGTTGGCGAGCCCCTTGGCGAGAGTCATGACGTCAGGCTTCACGCCGCTCCACTGATGCGCGAAGAGCCGCCCAGTGCGCCCCATGCCGGTCTGGATCTCGTCGACCATCAAGAGCCAACCATGCTGGTCGCAGAGTGCGCGCAGGCGCGGCAGATAATCCTCGGCTGGAACGATGATGCCACCCTCGCCCTGGATCGGCTCGACCAGCACGGCGATGATGTTGGGTCGGTTAGTGGCAGCGGTCTCGATGGCGTCGATATCGTTATAGGGTACGCGCACGAAGCCTTGCACGAGGGGCTCGAACCCGGCCTGAGCCTTGCGGTTACCGGTCGCGGTCAGGGTGGCCAGGGTGCGCCCGTGAAAGGCGTTCTCCATCACCAGAATCGCAGGGTTCGAGAGACCGCGCTGATGGGCGTGCAGGCGCGCCAGCTTGATTGCGGCCTCGTTCGCCTCAGCACCGGAGTTGCCGAAAAACACACGGTCCATCGCGGCTGCAGCGCATAAGCGAGTGCCGAGGGCGACTTGCTGCGGAACCTGATAGAGATTGGAGGTATGGAGCAAGGTGCCGGCCTGAGCGCAGATCGCCTCACGCAGAGCCGCATGGGCATGACCGAGGCCACAGACCGCGATCCCGGAGAGCGCGTCGAGATAGCGCCGCCCATTGACATCCCAGAGCCAAGCGCCCTCTCCATGATCGAAGGCAACCGGTAGTCGCTGATAGGTCGCCATCAGGGGTGCACCGCTTTCGCTCGCTTGAGGCTCGGCGCCCGATGCTGTGCCGATGTCTTCAGGCCCGTTCACGATGGTCTCTCCAAGTCGTCGATCGGAGCTGCGAGCCATCGGGTGACAAGCGATGACAGCCGCTGAAGTGATCGAGTAAACAGAAAATTATAACAGGCTTGAGCAGGTGTGGGCCAATTGTCCGCGATCCGCGCTCGAGTCTGATTCTGGTTGCGAATGATTGGCAACGATCAGGCCATGTGGGATTTGCCGCGGATCTTGGATGCCGCAATGCCGCATCCTTGCGCGCTTGCGCGGGTTGGGTGATCAACGCATGGGCCGAACAGCACGATGCCCAATTCTCGCGCGCTTGCGCGGGTTGGGTACTCGCCATCGAGCCTGCTAAGCTCAGCATCTTGTTGAGCCTCGGTCATTTGCGCGGAGCATCGCGATGGGTCCTATGAACGCTCAGTCTTGGAATCCGGTGTGCGTCGCATGCGCCTCGCTGCTGCTGTTTTGGTTGAGCGTGCCGCTGCTGGCGGCACAGGTCGAGATTGCTCCAGAGTTGAATCGGCTGTCTGCTGCGCATGGGTTTTCAGTCACCGGGATCGAGGTGATCGAGGATGAGCGTGGGCGTTCCGAGGAGGTTGACCTCTTCCGCCGGCTGCGGGTTCTTCTCGAACGCTTTGATCACATCCTGGTCCATGGTGCCAGCGGGGAGGTGGCGCGGGTGATCATCATGGGGCGCACTAATAGGGCTCCACCGCCAAAGATGCAGCTTGATCCCGAGCCGAGCGCGGATGCAGTGGCAGGGCAGATTGAGCTGGAGACCATCCGCGAAGGTGCGCAGCATTCGGTTCGGGTGACGCTGGAGGGGGCAGGTGGTCGGCGCGTCGATCGGACGCTGTTGATCGATACCGGCGCGGATGCGGTTGTGTTGCCGGCATCGATGATCGCGCCACTTGGGCTTGATCAGTCGACACTGTCGGAGCGTGAGGTGCAGACCGCGAATGGCCGCACCCAGGCCCTGATGGGAACCTTAGAGGCGGTGTGGCTGGATGGAGAACGGCTGCCTGGAGTGGCTGTTGCCTTTATTGAGGTCGACAAGCTCGGGGTCTCTGGCCTGCTCGGGATGAGCGTATTGGGACGCTATCAGATGACGATCAACGATGAGAACAACCGCCTCACGCTGAGGCCAAATCGTGCAAGCGCTGGGGCCTCAAGCAGCAAGACCCAGAGCCAGACTTCCAGCCCATAGGGTTTCAGCTTAGGCTGTTGCACCTGGGCGATCCGGCGAAGGAGGACGCAGACCCTTCCCTGCTAGCCCGTTCAGCGACGCGTACCGAGTAGGATCTGCCGCTCTCTGAGATCGACAAGCAGTCCAGCGCCGAATTGGATGACTCGATCTGGCTCTGGATGCTGAAGTTCTTCGGCGATCGTTTTCAGGCACTCGAGCCCTGATGGCTGAGACCCTGCTTTTAGCAATTGCAGCAAGCGCTGGGTGACCGGGTTGATCTTCAGAAACTCGACCTCGTCGCGACGGTTGCGATAGACCACCAGATGCGTCGGCTCGGGATCGGGCTCCTGTGGCTGGAACTCAGGCCCGATGCGATGCACCGGAAAGCGATAGCTCAGGTTCCAAGCCAGCGGCGAGACCAAGGGCATACCAGTAAGCAGATCGCCGTTTGGGTCCGCGAGATCGGTGGTGGCTTCGTCATCGCTGAACAGGAGCGCGGCCTCGACCCACTCATAGTGGGCAAGCTCGAGGAGGAACGCCGGATCATTGGGCTGTGGCTGCCGTTCGTCGCTGAGGAAGGCGACCAGTTCCTGGCCTAGTTGCGGAAAGAATGCTGTAGTCGCGCGGTGCTCGATCAGGAACTGTCGGATCAGCGCGTCCCAGCCAGCCTGACCCAGGCATGCCTGCAAGACCGGAAAGCCCTGGCCCAACAGCGAAGAAAGGTTGTTGAAGAAGAGATCACGATAGATCGCCATCCGCGTCGGGTCGACGTCGGCCGGTGGCAATCGTCTCTTCGGGTCACGGATATGGCCGGCAAAGGCGCGCTGCACCTCCGTGAAGTGGCCGGGCCTTGGCTTGGCTGGCATGGCTTTTGGGGTATTGAGGTCAGGAGGCATTGGCGAACGGTTCCTGAGGGGGTTGGGCACTGGCCCGAGCACTGCTACGAGCAGTCTCTACTCCATGGCGCGCTTGGATGCGGCTGATCCGCCCGACCTCCTGGGTCAGTTGGTCAAGCGGCGGGATATTGAAATCTCGCTCCAACAGCGTCGGGAAGACGCCAAAACGCCGATAAGCTTGCTCCAGCAATCCCCAAACCGGCTCGATGACGTCAGCACCATGCGTGTCGATGCGAAGATCAGGCGCCTCCTCATAGTGTCCGGCGATATGGCCATAGACGATGCGCTCGCCTGGTAGCCCCTCAAGGAAGGCGCCCGCGTCATAGCCATGGTTGATGCTATTGACATGGATGTTGTTGACATCCAGTAGCAGGTCGCAGTCGGCCTCATGCAGCAGGCTGTTGATGAACGTCAACTCACTCATCTCCTGGCCAGGTGCAGCGTAGTAGGACACATGCTCGAGCGCGATCCGCCGCTCCAAGATGTCTTGCACCTGACGAATGCGGTCGACCAGGTGGGTCACGGCCTCTTCGGTAAAGGGGATGGGCATCAGGTCGTAGAGATGGCCCTCATCCGAACAGTAGCTCAGATGTTCGGTATAGGCGCGAATCTGATGCTGATCCAGAAAGCCTTTGATGCGGCGGACCAGGTCGAGATCCAGCGGCTCCGGTGAGCCGATAGAGAGCGAGAGCCCATGGCAGACGAACGGGTAGCGCTCGGTCATTCTCCGCAGGATGCGCCCCCAACGTCCGCCGACGCCGATCCAGTTCTCCGGGGCAATCTCCCAGAAATCGACTTCCGTCGGTGGTTGCTCGGCCGCAGCGGAGGCAAAGCTCCGTCGCAGGCCGAGACCGGCGCCATGAACGGGGTAGGGGGTCTCGGTCACGGGTTCGATCTCGGCTGTGCTTGCTTCGCTCAGGGGTTAGCGAGTGGGGGTGATTAGCTGGTGCCGCCGCACTTGCCTTCACCGCACTTGCCTTCGCCTTCATCCTTGTTGCCACACTTGCCCTCGCCACACTTGCCCTCACCGCCATCCTTCGAGCCGCACTTGCCCTCGCCGCAGCTGCCTTCGCCGGTCGCCAGCATCAGATAGCCGCTCTCGAGCTGCTCGGCCCCGAACGGGTTTTCCGATGCCTGCGCAAGGTTGGCGATAGAAAGGCTGCCGACTAGGGCAGCGCCGATGACCGCAGCAGGCGTCATACTGTTCTTAGACATGGTTCCACTCCAAAGAAAAAGGATGTTTTTGTGCTTCTTGGCGGCCTGATTGCTTGACGGGCTAGGCCCGGTCTCACAAGCCGGCTGCGATTGATAACATAGTCTTTCGCTCGGGTAAAATCAAAGATCGACCCCGTCAGACGTTGTTATCGCCCCTAGAGACCCAGTCAACCGCGCAAATGTTTCATCCTATAAACCGCAGATGACGCAGATTCTCACAGATTAAAATAATATAAAACAATGGTTTAGAGGCTTTAACAAGACCACCTAACAGGTGAAGCAATGAACAACTGCAATGTATTGAAATCTCTGCGTTAATCTGCGTCATCTGCGGTTGAAATGCTCTTTTTAGGTTCATCGCTGACGAGTTGGGCGTCCATAATCGCGAGTCCTCAATCGCGCCGGCGCTGTCCGCCTCCACGGCGCTTGATGCACTTCAGATACCCCTTCGACTGGAACGCGCGGCCATCGCGCTGGATCTTCCAGAGCGCTTCGGCCAGGCAATCGAGGATGCGATGCTCAGCCTCATGCACGTTGCCGAGGCAATGCGCGATCATGCCCTGGTACAGCCGTCGGATGCCGGCTGGCCGATTGGTGCTGACCTGCTCCTGCAGCGCGATGTGCAGGGCCATGTGCAGAAACGGATTGCTCTCGCCACCTTCGGGAAGCCACTCGCGGCCAAGTGCCGCCTCGCCTTGCTCGAGCAGGGCCTGATACTCCGGGTGCTGGCCGGCAACTTCAACGATTTGCTGCTCGACGGGCTCTAAGGGCTCACCGCTCTGCGCTTTTCGCCAGGCGGTGAGATAGACCTGGCGGAGCTGATCGCGATCTTGGCTGAACATGGGCGTTTGATGGGACTCTGGCAAAGGCTCGGCAGCGTCGATCTCATCGATTGCTGGACCCGGATCAGGGCGGTGAGATTCGATCAGGGCTGGTGTTCACATTGGCAGGGGTCTTCTGTCTGTACTCGCAGAGGTCTGAGATCAGGCAGGTCGGGCAGCTTGGTGTGCGGGCCTTGCAGACATAGCGACCGTGCAAAATCAGCCAGTGATGGGCATCTTGCAGGAAGGGCCTTGGCACCAAGCGAAGGAGGCGCTGCTCGACGGCCAAGGGCGTCTTTCCGGTTCCAAGTCCGGTGCGGTTTGCGACTCGGAAAATGTGCGTGTCGACGGCGATAGTCGGCTCGCCAAAGGCCGTATTCAAGATCACGTTCGCCGTCTTGCGGCCGACGCCCGGCAGCGCCTCGAGCGCGCTACGCTCGCGGGGCACCTCGCCGTCATGCTCATCGAGCAGTTTGCGGCAGGTCGCGATGATGTTTTTTGCCTTGCTGTTAAACAGACCAAGTGTGCGGATCTGCGCCTTAAGGCCATCCTCGCCTAAGGCCAGGATGGCGCTCGGAGTATTGGCCAGCGCGAACAGGTGCTCTGTGGCCTTGTTGACGCCCTTGTCGGTCGCTTGGGCCGAGAGGATCACGGCGATCAGCAGCTCAAAGGCAGAGCGGTATCGCAATTCGGTCGTCGGTGCTGGGTTGGCCGCGCGGAGTCTTTCGAAGATCGCCCTGCGCTTCGCTGTATTCACCTTGCGCTCGATCTGGCCTGCCTATACCGCTGCCCGTTCGCGCAGTACCTTGACTTGGAACAGGGTGTTGCGCTCTTCCTCCTCCAATGCGGACTGGATGAAATGGATGCTGCGCTGGTACAGCGGGATGATGTTGTACTTGAGCGCATTCACCCGTTTTTGCGCCTTGCGCTGCTCTTCCATCAGCCGATAGAGCGCGATCTCGACCTCGCCGAGCCGTGCTAGGAGCACGGCAGCCTCAGCCAGGTGCTCGCGCGTGTTGTCGAAACTGGCGTCGGTTCCGAGCAGCCCAGCCGGTTTGATCGACAAGCGTTCGGCGGACACCGAGGGATACTCAACGCCCAGCGATCGTCGCGGCAGGATATCGATGCGAAGTCCTGGTGCAGCCCCTAGTGCTGCCTGATTCAGTCCGCGACTGCCCATGCGCAGATGGGTGATGCCGAGGCAACGGTAGGCCTCGGCGAGTCCGCGTTCAGCTTCCTCGCGTAGCCGCCGATATTCGCCGATTCGCTCGTACACCAAGCGGGTGAGAAGCTCGCGTTTGCGCTCGAGCAGATCGTGTCCCTCTTCAAGGAATGTCGCCTGCTTCTTCAGTGAAAGCAGGGTGTTCTTGGTCGGCGGGACCTTGAGGACTTGCTGGGCCATGAGGGTGACAACTCCGCGGGACAGATCAGGACCGGTATCGGGCCCGAGAGGTGACCCGTAGGCGACCATTGTGCCAAAGAAGCAGGCCGAAGGTGCGGGCGTTGGTCAAAGCGGTCAAGCCGCTGGTGGCTCTTGGCTAGCCCGCCCCAGCAAGGGAGAGCCGCCATGCCGATCAGGGATGCCACCAATCAGGGAAGCGCAACAGCCGCCGGCGCCTGCCAACCGGTCGCGCGGTGCTCGACAACCACCGTGGTGTAGATACCGCCGCGAACGTTGAATTCAGCGGTCAAACGCATGAATCTCGGCTCGGTGGCCTGGACCAGGTCGGTCAGGATGCGGTTGGTGACGGCCTCATGGAAGCCGCCCTCGTCTCGATACGACCAGACGTAGAGCTTGAGCGATTTCAGTTCGACGCAGGTTGCCTCTGGCACGTATTCCAAGTTCAGCTCGGCAAAGTCTGGCTGGCCGGTCTTCGGACATAGACAGGTGAATTCTGGCACACGGATGCGGATCGTGTAGTCGCGCTCGGGCTGCGGATTCGGGAAGGTTTCCAAGGCTTGGCTGGGACGGGTCGCCATCGTGATCAGTCTCTTCGAGTGAGGTTGGATGCTGATGAGATTGGGATGGCGGAGTATAGGGTGAAATCGGTTTGCGATCAGTCTGCCGGCTTTGTGCGAGCCGATCTACTTCCTCACTGCTGCACTTGCTGGGTGGCCTTGCTAACACCTGTCAGAGCTTTGTTTTAAACCTGCTAGAGCCTTATTTTTAAGAGTTAATCTGCGCCAGCCACAGGCGTTGCTGCTCTTTCCGGCGGCGCTGCTCTAGGGCCTGGTGAATGCGCTCGCGAACCTGGTCGAAGGCTAGCGTCTTGGCGCGGTCAATGGCATCACACAACAACAGATGAAAGCCGAGCTCGGACTCGAGCACGCCGCTGAGCTGGCCGGCATCTAGCGCGAAGAGAGCGGCGTCGAGCGCCGGGTAGAGTTGGCCGGGGCTGACTGTGCCGAGCTGACCGCCCTGCATCGCGGTGGGGCACTCGGAATGCCTGCGTGCCTCGTTGCTGAAGGCATCGCGTAAGGCCGCGGAGTCATCGGGCTGCGCGCGGGCCTGTGCCCAGAGGCGCTCGCCAATGGCCTCGATGCGCGCGCGCGCGGCTGTACGGTGATTCTCGGGATAGTCGTCGTTGATGGTGATCAGCAGATGAAGTGCGTTGCGTTTCTCCGTTGTCTTGAAGCGCTCGCGATGCAGCTCGTAGAAGAGTCGCTCATCCGCATCGGTAATCGGTGCGTGGCGCGCGCCGACACGCTGCATCACGGCATCGAAGATGAGCTCGCGGCGTAAGGCCTGGCGCAATTGGCGACTGTCGAGTCCGTTGCGCTCCAGATCGGCCTCAAACTCATGCTGGCTCTGATAACGCTGCTTCACGGCCTGATAGGCACGCTGCACCTGGGTATCCGGGATCAGCACATCGCGCGCCTCGGCGCTCTGCAAGACCTGCGCTTCGAGGGCAACACTGCGCTTGGCCTGGTGCTCGGCCTCGGCCAGTTCTTCGCGCGATAGGGCTGGAATGTTGCGTTGAAAGCGGGCCGTTGCGGCACGCAGCAGATGGTAGCGGAAGCCTTCGGCCTCGGCGGCTCCGAGGTGGGCGTCTGCTGGAGGGGGGACGATGGCCTCTGAGGCGCTCATGGGCTCTGCTCCGCGAAGGCTGGCTGATGGCTGCTGGCGCCCTCGGCGGGCGATGCGGGATCTGCCACTGGCGATCCCTCTGCGTCCGCTTGGGCTGGCGCCGGTTCTAGCGCTGACTCGGGAACCTGCAACAGGCTGCAGTCTGGAAACAGCACATGGTAGGCGACCTCGCCGGTCTGCTCGGGCGTGGCTGGTCCGCGCAGCACCTTGATCACCTCGCCGATCCGCCCCTGCTCGACCAGGACGCGTCCGCCGCGGCCGAGCGCGATGCGGGCGCTGACCTTCTCGCGCGACTCGAAGCGACTTGGGGTCCAAGGGTCGCTGGCCGGCTGTAGCTCCTCCGCGCGGCAGCCGACGATGCGATCGTTGTCAAGAAAATGCACGCTGTAGATGATCTGATCCTGCAGGAAGGTGCCAAACTCACGCACATAGCCGGTACTGCCGCGGCGCACCAGCAGTGCGCCCGTAGGCTGGCCGGGAAAGGTGCCGTCGTTGCGCAGATTGCGCAATACCCGCACCTCATCGCCGTAGTCGTAGACAGGTCGCATCAGCGTGGGTGCTCAGGTCGGGGCGAGCCGGTGCCGCGGCTGGCGAGGAGTTGATCAAGGCCGACGTTGACCTGACGTGGCTCACGCATCTTGAACACGCGAAACACCTTTTCGGTGCGGGCATCGGAGCCGACGAAGTCTTGGTAGGCGCCCTGCAGCAGGTCGGCATAGAGGCGGTAGCGGCCTGCCGCACTGTCGGGTGGCTCGTCGATCTCGGCGAGGTAATCGTGGAAGCGCTGCAGGATATGCAGCCGATTGACATGCACGATCGCCGGCGCGAAGGCTACACCAAAGTAGTCGAGAAAATCCTCGGCGGTTTCCAGCTCATCGAGATCGCACTCGAAGCGGTCGAGCGAGTCTGGGATATGAGCAGGTAAGGCATCGGGCATCGTATCGATGAAGGTCGGTGTCGCTAAGGTCTGTTCAGGCATGGCGGTCTCCGGTATTGGTCAAGTGAGAGCCACAGATGGACGGGCGGATACTCACAGGTTCTGATCCTCTTCTGATCGTCTCCTGATCCAGGCTCCATCGGTTTTTCCAGGCGCTCGGCGTTCAATCACCGAGCAGATGGATGTTGTCGCCGGCGCTGGCGATCTGCTCGCGCCGGGCGGCTTTTTCGGCCCAGCCCAGCAGTTCACCTGTGCCGAGCTGGTCTTTGTGATCAAAGGCTCGCAGCGGGGCTAAACGCTCGATGGCGGCGGTGGGCTGCGCTTGGCGTAGCAGCAGCCAGGCGGCGCCCTTGAGCGCCAGCAACAGGAAGCGGGTGCCGGCCATCGAGCGCTGCGAGGCTTGCTCGATCTCGGCTTGACCAAGCTGGCGCCAATCTTCGCTCAGTCCGAGCTGACGGCAGCTCAATTGGATGGCGCGGTCGGCCATGCTCAGGGCATCGACGTAGCGATGGCGGTAGTAGTAATAGCGATAGAGCGCGACGACCACCGAAAGATGCTCGGGAGCCTTGCGATAGGCTTGCAGCAGGCCCCATTCGGCGCTGTCCACCGAGGTCAGCTCGATCTCATCGTCGGATGATCCATCAAGCGCCCGCGAGCGGTAGCACTGGCCGCTCTCCTCGATCAACTGCTGCACCTCGGTCGGCAGTGGCGTCTCGAAGTACATTGCCTCATCGGTGATCTCGAGTAGGTCCATGATGGTCTATTGCTCGCTGCGCTGATGTCAGGTGAGTCCTGCCTGGCTGACTGCCTGATTCAGTGTTTGGCTGACGGGTTGGCTGACGGTCTGGCTGATCGTTTGGTTCACTGGTTGGCTGCGCTGCTGAAGCAAGGCCGGGCTTGAGCCTGGGCGAATCGGGCAACCGCGCCTCGGCTCCGGCTCCGTGGGTCCCTCGGATCGGCTTGAGGCCTGCCCTGGGAATGCCTGCTCTAGGAATGCTTGCTCTAGGAACGCTTGCTCCAGGAACCGCTGCAGGTCCGCGCGCGCCGGCGCGCGCTTGGCCTTGGTGACAAAGCGGCGCAGCTGCGGCAGCACCCGCTCGGCCTGCGCAGCGTCGATGTCGAGCTGCAGCCATTGCTGGTAGGCGAGCCGAATGGCTTGCCGACCGGAGTGCTTGCCGAGCACGATCTGGTGTCGGCGACCGACCTCGGCGGGGTCGATGCCCTGATAGTTGTTCAGATCCTTCAGCAGACCATCGACATGAATCCCCGCTTCATGGGTGAAGGCGCCATCGCCGACCAGGCTCTTGTGCCAGCCAATCGCATGACCGGAGGCCTGCTCCACGAGCTTGGACAGGGCCCCGAAACGGGTCAGGTCGATGCCGATATTGAGTCCATGCACATGCTTGAGTCCCATGACGACTTCTTCCAGCGCGGCATTACCCGCGCGCTCGCCGAGGCCGTGGACGGTGGTGTTCACATGGCTAGCGCCGGCGCGCACCGCGGCGAGGGTGTTGGCGGTGGCCAGACCGAGGTCGTCATGGGCATGCATCTCGATCTCACAGTCGCAGACGCTGGCAAGGTCGCGGATGCGCTCATAGGTGCCAAAAGGGTCGAGCAGACCAACGGTGTCGGCAAAGCGCAGGCGACGGGCGCCGGCCTGCTGCGCCGCCTCGGCAACCTGCTTGAGCCAGTCCGGGTCGGCGCGTGAGGCGTCCTCGCAGCCAACACCGACCTCTAGGCCCTGATCACGGGCGATACGTACCTCTTGGGCGATGCAGTTGAGCACCCAGGTGCGGTCTTGGCCGAGCTTGCGCGCGATCTGTTGATCCGAAACGGGGATCGAGAGATCGACGAGGTCGACACCGAGATCGATGCAGGCGTCAATATCGGCACTGCACATGCGTGCCCAAACCATCAGTCGCGCCTTGAGCCCAAGGCCGGCGACGGCACGGATCGAGTCGCGCTCCTCTTCGCCCATGGCCGGGATACCGATTTCGAGCTCGGGTACGCCCAAGGCATCGAGCCCGCGCGCGATCGCGAGCTTTTCATCGAGCGAGAAGGCAACGCCCGCGGACTGCTCGCCATCACGCAGCGTGGTGTCGTTGATACAGACCCGAGGAGAGGTCGGAGCATTGGTGATCGGCATCGGTCTAAGCTCCAGTCAGGGTTGTCGTAAAGGCGTCGCTCAAGCAGTGGTTGCTAAATCGCTCGCTGATGAGCGGTTGCGAAAACGTTCTCAGGGCTTGGCGTTAGACATGACGAGAGGTTGAATGCAAATCTTGGGCCTAGCTTATCCGAGCTGAAGAATCAACGACTTCACGGCGACGGGTTCCAGGTTTGAAGCGATGACAACCTGCCGGGAGGTTATCTCTGTCGCAAATCCGACAGGGCGGGCTAGGGAGGCATTCGAGCACACTAAAGCGCGATTCGAGGCAACCGTTCAGCCTTGGGGCAACAGCCTGGGTATTCGTATTACCCGCCCGATCGGGCGGTTGGCTCGACCTCGACTTCGCCTCTGTTGTCGCCGCCAATCTGATCCAGACCCTCGGCTGGCGGGTCGAAAGATGAAGACTAATCGGCCTTTGCAAGCGGCATCAGGATTTGCATTTTGGTGCCTTGGCCGGGGTTTGATTGCACTGAGAGGCCGGAGCCGGAGTGCAGCACGAACTCGCGCACCATGAACAAGCCGAGGCCGTGGCCGCGTTGTTGCGTCTTGGTTGAGAACAGTGGCTCAAACATGCGGTTCAAGACCGCTGCCGGGATGCCGCTGCCGGTATCACTGACATGGATGATGGCGTACTCGCCAGGGCTGAGATCACCAACCATGAGTATCGGAAAGCCTCGCCAATGCTCGCGTTGGGCTATGATCCGCAGCCTGCCACCTTCCGGCATGGCATCGCGACCATTCAGGGCCAGATTCAGCAGTGCGGCCTGCAGAAAGCCGCCGTTGGTGGTGGCGGTCAGTCCCGGCTCGACCTCAAGCTGCCAGTCGATCGACTCTGGCAGCATCATGCGCAGGATGTCCGAGAGCTCCGTCAGCGGCGGCTCCAGCGGAGTCGGGCGCAGCGGCACCCCCCCCGCACGGCTCAAGGCGAGCATGCCGGAGGTGATGACCTTGGCCTGCCCCAAGACGCTGCTCATCTCGTCGAGTACCTGGCTGATCTCGGCATCCGGCTCGCTCGGCTTGATAAAGCTCCGCAGGAAGTAGAGATTGGCGTCGAGCACGGCGAGTACATTGTTGAAATCGTGGGCCACACCGCTCGCCAGATGACCAATGGTCTCCTGCTCTTTGGCGCTGACCAGGTCGCGCTCGAGCTCGGCTTCATGCTGGATGGTGGCCATGCGCTGGTTAATGAACCGCAGCAGCTCCTGTTCGGGTTTGCTGAGGGCGGCGCGTGATTGCTTGCCCCAGAATTGCGTCAGCAGCCAGCGCTGCGGTTTCGCCTCGCCCGGCCAGCCTGAGGCCAGCAGGATCATGCTGCAGTAGCCCTGGACGCGAATCGTCTTCGGCACGGCCTTACCAAGGATGACCTCTGGTTGGTTCAAGTGCTTAGCCGGGTCGGCAAACAACACCTCGGTGACGGCGCGCGCGGCCACCCCGGAGGGCTCGACACTGATGGCCGGGAAACAGGCTAGGCGTTGATAATGCCCTCCAAGCGCGCGTGAACCGGTCTCGGCGGCGGCCATGCCAAGCGCGTCATTGGCGATCTGCAGCAGGGCGACGATCTCCTCGTTGGCGTCGAGCTCCTGGTTGCTGAGATCAACCAAACGCTCGAGATCCTGGGAATAGCGCTGCAGGGCGCGGTCGGCGGCGCGACGCTGGTTTTCCGCATGCCGCAGGTCGGAGATATCCAGACTGCTGCCGCGATAGCCAAGCAGGCGGCCATTGGTGTCCAAGATGGGCAGGCCATCGACGCTCACCCAGAGGCGCCCACCATCCGCCGTGATCATAGGGCACTGAAAGTCACGCCAGGGCTGTTGCTGCTGGATGAGCGCGAAGGCTTCAGCCTTGATCTCGGCCCGCTCAGGTTCCGGGATCAGATCATAGAAGGCCTTATTGCCCTTGAGCTCCTCGACGGGATAGCCGAGTAAGGTCTCGGTGACCGGATTGACATAGGTATAGCGGCCAGTGCAGTCGATCTCCCAGGTCATCATGCGGCTTTGCGAGGCCAGTGCATCGTAGCGCTCGGTGCTCGCGCGCAGCTCGGCAATAAAACGCTCGCGCTGCAGCGCACCGACCAGGGCGCCGGCCAGGCCGATCAGCAGATTCAAGTCAGGACTTGTCCAGTCGCGTTGCTGTCGCTGGGCATCGAGGCCGACGAAACCAATCAAGGCTCCCTCTTCCATGAGCGGGACTACCAGCAGCGATTGGATCTGTTGGCGCTCGAGGTCTTGGCGCAGCAGAGTCCAGTCGTCGCCGAGCTCGGCGACCTTGGGAACGACGAACGCCTCGGCCTCGGCGAGCAGTCTCGGCAAAGGACCCAAGTGGCTGATTGGGAGGCCTTGCAGACTGTCCTTCATGGGTTGGATGCCGGCCGCGACCCACTCATAGGTGTTGCTGAAGGATTCACCGCCGCTGTCGACCTGGAACAAGTAGGCGCGATCAGCGCCGGTGAGCTGCCCAACCTTCGCCAGCGTCTGCTCCATGAGGGCGTCGAATGGCAATTGCGTCCGATCGACAAAGGATCGGGTGAGCGCGACGAGCTCGCGCTCGAGGCGTTCTTGGGCGATCAATTGCAGCTCGGCTTGTTTGCGCTCGGTGATCTCGAGATGGATGCCGATGAAGCGCCGGGCGCGGCCATCGGGGCCGCGCTCGATGAGGCGGCCAGTGCTCTGAATCCAGATCCAATGACCGGCCTGATGGCGCATCCGGAACTCGGCCTCGAAGAGCACCGATTTGCCGTCGACATGGGCCTGAATCTGCTGCTCGGCCAGCGGCAGATCATCGGGATGGACTAGCTGGCGCCAGGTGTGTCGGGTGATCGGCTGCAGCTCGGCTAGCCGGTAACCGAGCATCTCGGCCCAGCGTTCGTTGCAGTGATTCTCATCGGTCTCGATGCGCCAATCCCAGGTGCCGACACGGGTGCCGTCGATGATCTGCTCAAGACGCTGGCGCTGTTCCTCAAGCGCCTGCTCAGCCGCCTTACGCTCGCTGATCTCTGCGGCGACGCCAACGATCCGACAGGGTTGGCCATGGGCGTCGCGGACCAGAAAGCGGTGGTCGCCGATCCATTTGGTTTGGCCTGCGGGGGTGAGGATGCGGTATTCGACCGTCTCGCTGCCGCTGCCTGTCGCCATCTCAAGACGACCTTGGATGATCCGTTCGCGATCCTCGGGGTGGATGCACTCGCGCCAGAGCCTGCGGTCAGCGTAGGCCTCCGCGATCGGTCGTTCCCAGATCGCCTCGAAGGCGCTGCTGAGATAGGTCAGCCGATCCTGCTCGAGATCGAAGACCCAGAACACCTCGGCGATGGTCTCGGTCAGCTCCCGCAGGCGCGCCTCACTGGCGCTGAGCTGCTCCATGGCCTGGATACGCTCGGTATCGTTGCGCTGGATGCCGAGAAAGTGGCGAATCTGGCCTCGTGCATCCTTCACCGGCGTGATGGTGACCGAGTTCCAGTAACAGCGGCCATCCTTACGATAATTGCGTAAGGTGACCTGGCAGGCGCGCCCCTCATCGAGCGCGGCGCGTATCTCGAAACGGCCTGGCTGATCACGGTCGTTGCCTTGCAAGAGGCGGCAATCACGGCCTAAAACCTCGGCGGCGCTGTAGCCGGTCAGGCTCTCGAAGCCCTGACTGACGAAACTAATCGGAAAATCGCCGTTTTCGTGGCGTTCGGCGATGACGATCCCGGTCTCGGCTTGCGACAGGGCATCGAGCATGACCTGATGGTCGCGGCGCAGCCTAAGACTGCTGAGGACGGTAGCGGCGAGCGCTGCGGCATGCTGGAGTAAGATCGAGGCGAAGCGATCGGTTGTGTCCGGCTGTGGCGCGGTGAGCGTGATGACACCGAGGATGCGGTCGTCTTGGCCTTGGATGGGCTGACACCAACAGGTCTCCAGAGGTCCTTGTGGCGTCGAGTCCAGTGGTTGGCTCGGCGTCTCTGCCGCGCTTTCAAAGGCTTCGTAGAGGGTGCAAGGCAGGTCGCGATGCACGCAGACCCTGGGGTGCTGGGCGAGCCGGGCGTTGAGCTGGACGATGCGAGGATCGTCAAGGTCGGAAGCGGCCAGCACCTCAAGCGTTCCCTCTGGCTTGCGCACCAGCAGCGTGCATTGGCGGTTTGGCGTCAGTTGGCTGATGCGCTGGCAGAGGTGCTTGGTGAGCTGATGCTCGTCCGTGTCCGTGGTCACGAGCTCGTTGAGGATGTCGGCGTGCAAGTCGCTCAGCGCGCGCTGCTCTCGTTGCCGATCTCGCTCTTCGGCCAGGGCCGTGAAGCTGGCCTCGAGTCGCTTGCTGATCGCGATCAGGGCTTGAGCGCCGGTGACCGACTCCTGCAGCCGGTTCGCAGGGAGCGTCGGCATCGGGTGACCCGAGTCGATGAGGCGCGGCAGTGCCTCCGCGGTCTGGATCAGATCCTGCATCGGCTGCATCAGCCAGCGGCTCAGCCAGCAGCCAGCAAAGACGGCCATCGCTGCCCAGCCCAGCAGCGCGGCGAGCCACCGCTGCAGCGAAGTATGAACCTTGTTAATCAGTGGCGCACTGCTGACCTCAATGCGTAGACCCGCCAGGCTGTGCACATCGGGTAACGGCAGCGTGAAGCGATAACGCACCTGGTACCAATCAAAGAGCCCGGTTGGCGGCTCACCGCCGGTGTTGACCAACTGCAGACCGGCCTGCCGGGCAACGGGCAGGGCCTGCTCCTGCAGGCTCTGTGTGGACAGCGGGAGGAGTTCAACGGTCGGCGTCGCAGACGCCGGAAAGTGTTTGGCCAGACGCGTGACGAGCCGCTCGGAGAGCTGATCAAGCTGCTCAGAGCGTTGTTCGAGTGTCGTCTGTGCGGGCACTTGTGTGGACTCCAGGCGCAGCAACTCTTCGGCAGCGGCAGCAAACAGCCTGAGGTGCTGAGCCAGCTCGGTTTCGAGTTGGTCTTGGAGATCACGCGTGCCGATGTGGGTCAGCGTCAGGGTGGGGAGCAGCGCGACAACCGTGAACAGCACAAACAGCAGATGGCGATTGGAGAGGCTGGCCGGGCGCTGGCGCAGCAGCGGAACCAGCAGCAGCACCAGCTCGGCGAGGGTCGCGGCGATGATGTCGTTGGCGGCGTTTTCGAGCCCTAGCAAGAGGGCGGTATCGAGGCCAAGATTCAGCACGACTAGCGTCTGGAACAGGCTCAGAGGGATGCCCAGCGTCGCCCAAAAGAGGACGACGAGCACGGGGAGGGCCAGCGGTTCTTGCTTGGCTCGGCGCGCCCGCGCGGACAGCGCCTGTACGAACAGGAGTAGCGCGCCGATGAGCACAACGCCAAAAGGATGTTCGCCCACCGCCAGCCAGGCTGAGCCACTGAGTGCCACCGCCGCCAAGAGGGCGGCCGGTAAGCCAAGCCACACCAGTGCGAGCAGCACCGGAACGAGTCCGCAGGAGACGTATAGGCCGAACGGGAGCGGTAGGCAAAAAAAACCGCCTGCAGCCGCCGCCGCAACCAATAAGGCGAGGAGCAGCGGGAGTGAGCGCACCGCTTGCGACATTGACGCCAGCCGGTTGCCTTGGCGAGGGACCGCTAACAGCCGCCATCGGCCCATTAGCCTAAGCTCTCTTGTTGAGAGAGCCGATCGGTGGTGCTGGCCCTATTGCGGAGGCAGATCTCCATGCGCATATCCCGGATGAGCGTCGGAGTGAGCGATCAGATGCTGCGAGTATCGCCGAAAACCGCAGCTCAGGAAACTGCAGAAGCTGTGATAGTTTAGCCTCAGGCACGGGGCGCGAGGCAACGCCGGGAAGAGGAGTTTGCAGAGGATGGGTCGCCTCTGCTTTGAGGTCAGTAGGCCGCCTGGCCCCTTTGAAGTTGACCGGCGGCTTTGGCGCGAAAGCGTGCAGAAGTCTCGGGCCAAAAACGGTGAATCCTAGCCGTGGTTATGGAGTCGATCCGCAGTTGGCGCGACAGGCTGGCCTGCCCGGCGAGACGGTCTGCGATCTGCTCGAGCGGGGCCACCTCGCTCGCGGCGCCGCGTAGGATGGCCTCACGCGGCATGCCAAAGACGATGCAGCTGGCTTCATCTTGAGCGAGGGTGAAGGCGCCGCTGTTGCGCATCGCCAGTAAGCCTGCGGCACCATCCTTGCCCATGCCGGTGAGGAGGGCGCCGCGGGCACGCTTGCCCGCCTGTTGCGCCACCGAATGGAAGAGCACATCGACCGAGGGACGATGCCGATTGACCTCAGGGCCTGCATCGAGCTGAGCGAAGTACTGGGAGCCACGGCGCTCAACCTTTAAGTGCTGATCGCCGGGGGCGATATAGGCACAGCCCTGCAACAGCGGCTCGCCCTGCTCAGCCTCTTTGACCCACAATGGACTCGTGCGGTTGAGTCGCTCGGCAAAGGAACGTGTGAAGCCGGCGGGCATGTGCTGAACCACCAGCACCGGCGGGCTGCTGGCCGGCAGTTGCTCGAGCACCTCGCGGATGGCTTCGGTGCCGCCGGTGGAGGCGCCGATCACGAGTAGGTCTTCGCCGTTCGTGCGGCGAGGTGCGGCCGCGCGAATCGGGGCGGGTAGCCGGATGGGTGCTGACTTTTTGCGCGGCTGCGACGCGAGCGAGGTCGAGGCTGCGGCGGCGCGTATCTTATTGACGATATTGGCGCTCTCGGCCTCCAAGCCGGTGTTGGAGCCAACCCGGGGTTTCGCGATGACATCATGCGCGCCAAGTTCCAAGGCGCGTCGCGTTTCCTCCGAGCCTGGCTGCGTGCGTGATGAGATCATGACGACCGGCATCGGGCGCAGCCGCATCAGCTTCTCGAGGAAGTCGAGTCCGTTCATGCGCGGCATCATGATGTCGAGGGTGAGCACGTCCGGATTGTGAAGCTTGATCAGTTCGCGCGCGATAATTGGGTCGGAGGCGACAGCGACGACCTCCATGTCTGGGCGTCGGTTGATGATCTCGGTGAGTCGTGCACGGATGCTCGCCGAGTCATCAACACAAAGAATCTTGATCTTGGGGGCGTTTAGCACGGTCAGTCTCCTCAACAACCTGTTTCTGTCATCTCTGTGAGCCTAGCCAGCCATTCTTGGCTAGACCGTCGAGGCCATCCGAGGCCGTTGCAGGCGATTGGAGTTTCCGCCGAGGGCGGGTCTCCTGGTATCGCTGCCTGTGAGAGATAGACTAACGCCGCCGGTTGAAGACCATGGTAAAGCTTTGTTAAGCCCGCTTTTGCAGCAGCGCCTCATGAAAGGCCTGTTTGAGATCGCTGAGATCAATGGGTTTACGCAAGATGGTGACCGCTTCGCCGTGGCTGTTGAGCGGCGGCTCCCAGTGGGCCTGCTGCCCGGTCATCAAGATGAACGGCAGATGCGGATACTGCTCAGTCAGATGCGCGGACAGTTCCAGCCCATCCATCACCGGCATGGCAATATCGGAGAGGACAAGATCGACCGCTGCGCCAAGCTCGGCGAGGCGGAGCAGGGCGGCCTGGCCATCCTGAGCGGTCTCCACGACAATGCCTTCGCTCTTCAGCAGGCGCCTGAGTGAATCCCGCACACGGCGATCGTCTTCGACCAGCAGCAGGCGCCGAGGTCCAGTGAGGGTCTGCGCCCGGCGAGGCTCAGGGAAGGGCTGCGCCGATAACCAGAGGCGGAAGCAGGTGCCTTGATCGGCGTTGGCGTCGATCCAGAGCCCGGCTTGGGTGCGAAGCACAAACTCGCGCACCATGAACAGGCCGATGCCATGACCACGTTGCTTGGCCTTCGTCGAGAACAACGGGTCGAAGATGCGCTCGAGTACGCTCGGCGCGATGCCCTTGCCGGTGTCGATCACCGCGATCTCGACGCAATCCTGGGCGGGGATGACACCGATCCTCGGCGCGCTGGCAGCGGCTCCCTGAACCCTCCGGGCCGCAATGGTGAGTGTGCCCTGATCGCTCATGGCATCACGCGCATTCATCATCAGATGGAGCAGGGCTGACTGGAGGAAGGCTCGGTTGCTGAAGGCCCGTAGGCCTGGCTCGATGTCGAGCCGCAGCGCGATCCGCGGGGGTAAGACCTGCTCGAGGATTTGCTTGAGGTCGCTAATCGCGTTGCCGAGGTCGATCCTCTCGAGGGGGATAGGTCCAGAACCGCTGATGGCGAGCATGCCAGAGGCGATCACCTTGGCTTGCCCGAGCGCGCTGTGAGTCTCGGCGAGGACTTGCCCAATCTCGGAGTCAGCCGCGGCCTGATCCTCGAGGCCGCTGGAGAGATAGAACAGGTTCGCGTCGATGACACCGAGCAGGTTGTTGAAGTCGTGCGAGACACCACTGGCGAGGTGGCCGATGGCCTCGCGTTCGCGCGCCTTGGACAGGTGCTCCTGTAACTGGTGCTTCAGATGCAGCGCGGCGATGCGTTGGGCGATCAAACGCAAGAATTGCTGCTCACCCACTGCCGTCGCTTGTCTGAGGGTTGTGCCTTGAAAGCGGATCAAGAGGGGCTCTAGATCATCATTGTCCTGCAGCTGATTGATCAGCATGCCAATGACGACTGACCGCTCGCCAGCGCGGCTCGATTCGGCGTCCATCGCATCCGAGATCAGGACCGGAGTGCCAGGCTCCGCCGAGGCCTCGGCCATCAGTTTTGGCGAGGGCGCCTGGACTGAGCTGGCATCGTCGGGCAGGGCGCAAAGTAGGTGACAGCGGGCGTCGGTGCCGAGTTGCCAGACCGCAGCGGTCTCAAGCTCCAGACTGCGGCATGCAAGCTGCAGGAGCGCTTGCGTTTGTGTTGTCAAAGACGCCGACGACCGGTTGGCTAAGGCTAGCAATGATTCGAGTTGCTCCGCATAGGCTTTCAGCCCTTGCTCCGCGGCAGACTGACGTTCGCGGGCCAGGTGCAGATCGGTGACGTTCTCGATCATCGCCAGCGCCATGGGCTGATCATCGCTGCTAGTCGGCAGTAACGAAACGCGCAGCTCACCCCAGAGCAGTTGACCATCGGCATGCCGATAACGGTTGGTCATGCGATAGGCGCTGCGCTGGCCCTTGAACAAGGCGTCGAGCTCACTGAGCACCTCCTGCCTATCCGCATGATGCGTGAGGTCGTCAAAGCGCATCTGCTTGAGGTGCTTGTCCTGGTGGCCAAGGAACTGCGTCAATGCCCGGTTGACCATCAGCGGTTGCCGATCTTGACCGATCAAGGCGATCCCGATGGGGGCGTTTTCGAAGATCGTACTCAGCCGCGCCTCGCTTTGTCGGAGCCGCTGCAGGGTTCGTTGATGCAGCCTTGGGGGCAGCCGACTGCTCAGCCAGGTGGCCAGGGCAATGCCAAACAGCGCAAGGCTTAGCAAGGCCAAGAGTAGACGCAGAAGCTGCTGCTGCAGGTCGTTGATCAGCGGCGCGGCGCTAAAGCTGACGATCAGGGCCTGATCCGCGATGGGCGATAAGGGTTGCGGTAAGCGAACCTGATACTCCGCATTGCTCCAGATCGCGATCTCAGACGCCTGAGACGGGGCTGGGAGACGCACCCAGAGACCCTCGACGAGGGTTGGGTGCAGCGCGCGTTCAGTCGAGGTCTGCCAGTCGGACCAGGGTTTGAGGCTAAATGAGAGCCCTGGACCCCAATCCTGGGCCAGCTCTTCACAGAGGGCTTGGCTGAGCCCATCAAGCGCGGCTTCGAGCTCGAGGGGGTCGGTGACATCCAGGTTGTCGGCCTGACTCAGGAGGCGGTTTGCGACCGCAGCGCCGGTCAGCTTGGCACGCTGGGCAAGCTCGGTCTCCAGCCGTTGCTTGAGTCCTAGCGTCTGCCACATGAGGAGCAGTAGACCCGGGAGCAGTATCGCGATCAATAAGACATTGAACAGGGAGCGATTATAGCTGGTACTGCTGCGTTGGCGTTTCCAAAACAGCGCTGTCGCCACCAGGATGAGGCCGGCAACAGTGGCATTGAGGATGCCGTTGATCGCCTCTTTCAGCGCGATCAGCCAGGTTAAGGTCCAGTCGGCCTGAAACACAGAGTGATAGAACAGCAGCGTCAGGGGAATCCCGAGCACCAGCCAATAGAGGGCATCGCTGGCCGCGAGCTTGGGAGGTCTTCGGGTGCGCTGAAGGGCACGCTGGTGCAGCCAACTGACGAACCCAATCTCGGCGACGAGGATGATCGCGGTATAGGCCTGCCCCCACAGCAGCCAGGTCACACTGCTCCCCACCACGGCGACCAACAGGGCGGCGCGCGGACCAAACCAGAACAGGGCCAACAGGGCGGGAATGGAGCCAAACAGGAAGTCGATGCCGAAGAACAGCGGGAGGCTGACCGCATTGCCGGCCAGCGCGAATAGACCGAGGAGGGCGATGACGAGGTTGCCTGACGTCAGCAGCGGGCGCCGGGTCATTGACGCGGCCTCGTGTCGACCGGGGCGGAACGGCAAAGATCGAGACAATCAGAACACATCGAGGTGACTCCTGGGTGAGCTATCGCAATCCTGGCGTCCGGGAGCACAGCGTGATGGTTCTTATATGCTTAAATGCTAAATTGTCTTGCTGCTTTAAGCCAGCGCCTGATCGCAGTCTATCCGCGCTCAAGGCGATATGCTGTAAAGACTTGTTAAGGTGAGGATTTAGGTGCCGATTTAAGCGCCGATCGTTTCAGGCTTCAGCGGTCGATGGGTCATCGCCAGTCGCATCTTCGCGGATGGCGGCTTTGCCTTCTAGCATTAAGCGGTAGCCAAAGCCGCGGACCGGATAGATGACCAGGTCGTCGATGCCGGCCTCGCGGAGCTTGCGTCGGATGTTGCCGACATGGACATCAATACTACGGTCACCAGGCTCGGTTGGGCCTCGGTTACTCAGGCGCTCGCGACTGACCGCGCGGCTATGTTGCCGAAGCAAGATGCCGAGCATGCGAGCCTCGGTTTCAGTCAGGGTCAAGCCCGCTGCCGATGCGCCGTTCCGGTAGAGGGTTTGGGTTGTGGTATCCAGGCGAAAGGGGCCGAACTCCATCTGGCCGGCCGATTGGTTATCGAGTGCGCGCCGGCGCAACACCGCGCGAATCCGAGCGAGCAACTCATCAATCGCGAAGGGCTTCACGATGTAGTCATCGGCGCCGGCATCAAGGCCTTCGATGCGATCTTCCAGTTCCATGCGCCCGGTGATGATGATCACCGCGACCGAGGTGGTCGTGACGAGTTCGCGGGCGATATCGATGCCGTCCTCATTGCCGAGATTGAGGTCAAGCAGCACCAGATCGGCTTCGGTCTTGCGAAAGGCCTGGCGGAGTGTCTGGCTGCTGTCGGTCAGGATGACCTGGTAGCCGGATTTGGCCAGATTCCGCTGCAATGCGGAGCCCATGCGTTGATCATCTTCCACGATGATGATGCTGGCCCTGTCGTTCATTGCTGCTTGAGCATCCAAGGCGCGAACTGCTCGATCGGTAGCGGACGGCCGAAGAGGTAGCCTTGCAACTGCTGGACGCCGATCTCGATCAGGCGATCGCGTTGTGCCTCGGTCTCAACGCCCTCGGCCACCACCTTCAGATTGAGGCTATGGGCCATGTGTAGCATCGAGGTCATCAGATTGGCGGATTTCTCGGAGTCGAACATCTCCCTGACGAACGAGAGATCGATCTTCAGCGCGTCATAGGGCAATTCCGCGAGGGCGCGGATGCTCGAGTAACCGATGCCAAAATCATCGATGGCCAAGGAGGCGCCGCCCAGGCGTAACTGGGTGGTCAGTGCGCGCATCTCCTGCAGGTCCGGCAAGACGGCGGTTTCGGTCAGCTCGATCATGATCTGGCAGCTGCCAGCGAAGGCCTCGACCAGACGTTTGACGATGGCAGCGGCGGCTTGGCCCTCCACATTGGCGGCGGAGAGATTGACCGAGAGAAAGTCGAGTCCGAGTGGCTTGAGCTGCGGCGCCAGCTCAATCAGGCGATCGCTGAGCACCTGCGTGAGCTGCATGATCAGCCCCGAGCGTTCGGCCAACGGGATAAAGGCGCCGGCACCCAAGATGCTGCCATCCGGCAGTGACAGCCGCGCCAAGACCTCCCCGCCAACCGGCTTCAGCGTGCTCGCCGAGAGGATCGGCTGGAAGTAGGGCTTGATGCGGCCGGCGCGCAGATGCTCGCGCAGCGCCTTGAGGTCAAGCGAGGTCTGCGGTCTGGACGCCTCCGGCTTAGGTCGCTCTGGGGGCCGGCAGCGCGCCAGGGCCTCCGGCAGTTCCCGCACCAGATTCGCCTTGTTGATCGCGCCGTAGACGGCGAGCCCGCTGCCTTGAGCGATGCGTCGTGCCGTGTCGAGCAATTCATCGCCGTGGCCCGAGAGGAAGATGAGCGGGATGTCTTGGTGATGTTGAGCAAGCCAGCGAAGGACGTCGATGCCGGTTTCGCTGCCAAGACCGAGATCGAGCACGACCACATCAGGGACTTGCCTGGCGAGGTCTTCGCGCAGCGCCTGGCTCGAGGTCTGAAAACGCACCTCGTGGCCAAGCGAGCCGGCAAAGCGGCGCAAGGTGCGCTCCATCCGAGGGTCGTCATCCAAGCAGTTAAGAATCATTGAGGAGGTCTCTCCGCGCGGTCCGCAGGCTCTGGGCTCTTAGGGACGTTGAAGCTGTCATCTCCAACCTCGTAGGGATTGGGTTATATTGAGCAAATTCTAGTCCAAGCGTTGGCAAGAGTGCGCGATACCAGCAGTCGGCTGTGTCCCCAACGATGCCGCCAATCTGTGATCCAGTTCACATTGCTGGGCGAGTCTAGTCTGACCACGCAAAGCCACCGGGCTAAGCTAACTCTCTGACTGATTCTAACCCTGTCTGCGAGGTTCCCTTGCACCCACGTTTCTCGAGCGGCGATGTTCTTCGCGGCATCTTGCATTCAGTGCAGTCTATGCGTCTGCCGACCACAGTGTTACTGCTCGTGCTACTGAGCCTTTGGGCCGTGCTGGGCGACACCTTGACAGTGCCGCTGCTGTTTGGCTTCGATCTGCTGTTCAGCTCAATCCCGGCGTTTCTGGCGATGTTTTGGCTGGGGCCAAGCGCTGGCTTGTTAGTCGCCGCGCTGGGTGGTGGTGCGACTTGGCTATTTTGGGGGCATCCCTATGCCATGGTTGTGTTCATTGCCGAGATCGCGTTGGTCAGCGGGCTGCGCTCGCGCGCGGAGTGCCGAGGTCGACGACCACTGGCGTTTGCCGCCGCAGATGCATTCTTCTGGCTGGCGCTTGGCATACCGCTGACCTTGTTCTTCTATCATTTTGCCCTAGGCTTGCCCTGGTTTCCAGCCTGGCTGATCGCGCTTAAGCTCGCCCTCAACGGCATCATCAATGCGGCGTTGGCTGGGTTGATCGTGCTCGCCGTGGCCTGGTTTAGGAATCAGCGCCGAGCGATTACCTTCGACCGCATCTTGTTTAATATCCTGGTGCTTGCGCTCCTGTTACCCGCTCTGGCGCTGAGTCTTTGGCAAAGCCAAGAGCTCTGGCAGAGCCAAGCGTTCGCGCGGGCGCTCCAGATCGGCGCGACCGAGCTGATGGATCCCATCGCGTCGCAAACCGCGCCCTTACTCAAGGATAGCCAACAGGGGCTCCTCAAGATCTTCTTCGCCCTACTCGCTCTGGCCCTGTTCGCGATTGCCATCGCGAGCTGGCTGAGCGCCTGGTTGATGCGTCCTTTGCATCAATTGATCGAATCCACTCAGCAGCTTCCGGTCCTGATTGCGAGTTCGCGGCCGTTATCGCGCTTGAGTCAGACCCTCATTCGTGAGACCGACGAGCTTGCTGAGACCATCCTCGGGATGGCACGGTCGTTGCGCACCAGCTTCCGGCAGCTCGAGCAAGAAAAGCAGCACCAAGCGCGTCAGCAGGCGCTATCAGCGCTACAAGCTAGTCTGCTGTCGAAGCTCATCGATGAAGAGGCGGATGAGGCCTCCTTTGCTGAGTTGCTCTGCGACCAGGTTGAGATGGTTCTGCCGGGTTATCGTTGCCTGCTGCTGCGGCAGACGACGACCGGCGAGCTGGTGCTGCTCGGGCCTCTGCGCAGGCCGCTGGCCGGTATCGACATGACGCGGTTAGCGTTCGATCCGCTTTTGATCGCGCACTGTCAAGAGGCCCTGCAGGCGGGGGCGGCTTGTCCGTTGAAGGCCACTCACATCGCATCGGCAGCAAGCTTGGAGCCGTCATCGCGCGAGGCGGCTGGGGTCTCCGGATGGGTGCTACCGATCGTCGGCTATTCGACGGTTATGGTCGCGATCGAGCAGCAACAGGACGCGCGGGAGCCGATCGTGACCTTTGTGAGCGAGGTGCTGGTGGTCGCTACCCGTCTCGCCGGGGTCGCCTTTGAGGCCTTGCAGCTGCGGCGTCGACACCAGGTATTGATCGACGCGCTGTCGCAGGCCGAGACCGGCGTCATCATTACTGAACGGACCCAAAACGATGATCTGATCAGCTATGTCAACTCGGGTTTCGAGGCCATGACCGGTTATCGCGCCGCTGAGGTCATTGGCCGTAATTGCCGCTTCTTGCAAGGTCCAGAGCGCGCGCAACCGGCGCGTTGGCAGATGCGAGCCGCGTTGCGGGAGGGCGCGGCATCGAATGTTATCGTGCGCAATTATCGCAAGGACGGCAGTTATTTCTGGAACTCGCTGCACCTCTCGCCGATGCGCGATCATCAGGGTCAGGTGAGCCATTACATCGCCGTGCAGCAAGATCTGACCGAAGAGATCGAGATGCTCGAGCGCTTGCGCGAGAGCGAGGCGCAACTGAAAGAGGCCCAAGCGATCGCCCATGTCGGCAGCTGGGAGCTCGACCTGTACAGCGGTCAGGCGCAATGGTCCGAGGAGACCTTTCGGCTGTTTGGTTTTGAGCCTGGAGCCGTTGAGGCGAGTCATACGGCATACCTAGCGATTGTTGCCGACGAGGATCGGGAGCGGGTGCGCAAGACGATCGCGACGCTCGATGAACAGTCGACGGAGGCCATTCAGATCGAACACAACGTGCTCGGCCCCGACGGTGTGGCGCGAACGCTGCTCCAACAAGGGCGCATTCAGTGCGACGCTGAGGGCAAGGCGGTACGTCTTGTCGGCACTTGTCTGGATGTCACCGAACTGCGTCGCAGCGAGGCGATGCGCCTCCAGCAGGAGGAGCGCTATCGGTTGATGGTCGACAACGTCGAAGACTTGATTGTGCGAATCGATCTTGAGGGACGCTTCGAGTTTGTGAGCCCCTCCTATTGCCAGACCTTCGGTCACAGTGAAGACGAACTCCTCGGCGAGCGCCTGTTGCCGCCGGAGCCTGGGCGTGAGCACAGCGCCGCGACGGCGACAATCGAATTGCTGCTTAAGCCGCCCTATACCAACGATATCGAACAGTGTGCCTACACCTGCAAAGGTTGGCGCTGGTTGCAATGGTCGAGCACGGCGATGCGCGATGCCCGCGGCGAGGTGACCGGCGTCATTGGGGTGGGCCGCGATATGACTGAGCGCAAGCAAGCCCAAACAGCACTCGCTGAGCGCGAGGCCATGGTCAGCGAGCTGCTCGCCTTGGCCACTGACTTTGTCAGCGTCTCGGATGCATCCAGCGATACGGGCACCGAGCAGGCCCTGGCGCGGGTTGGTGGGTTCATTGGTGCTGACCGCTGTTATCTCTTTTGCCTGAGTGCCGATGGGCGCAAGTTAGATAAGATCCTCGAGCGCACCGCCGAGGGCGTGGCGGCGATTGGCGCCCATTACCGAGGCCGTGCCGCCACCGAGCTGCCGATGATGTTGGCGCAGCTCGCGGTGGGTGAGCCGGTGGTGATCGCTGACGTTGCCGAGTTCGGCACGAGCCGCTGGATTCGCGAGCGACACCGTTTGGAGGCGCAGCCGGTGTGTGCCCTGCTGCTGGTGCCGCTGCAGCTTGAAGGCCGTCTGTTCGGTTTTGTCGGTGCCGAGATGGTGAGCGCGCCGCGCCAGTGGAGCACCGTTGAGACCCTCTTCCTGCAATTGTTTGCCAACATCCTTGTTGCCAGCGAGCAACGCACGCGCTCCTTGCAGGCGCTGCGCCAGAGCAATGCCCGCTATGACAGTCTTGCGCGCGAGAGCCGTACCGTCACCTGGGAGCTGGATGCCGAGGGCCGGTTTGCCTACATCAGCGATGTCTGCGAAGTCGTGCTCGGCTATCCTTCGGCGGCGATGCTAGGGCAGCATTACAGCGACTATCTCGCCGAGCCAGAGGCGGCTGAGGCGGCTGTCCAGGTGGCCGAACGCATGGAACGTCAGCAGCCCTTTGAGGATGTTGTTTTGCCCTTCCGCAGTGAGGCTGGTGAGCTGCTCTGGCTCGCCAGTGATGGCACCCCGGTGCTCAATGAAGACGGCCAGCTTCAAGGTTATCGCGGCGTCACCCGTGATGTCAGCGAGCGCCAACGGGCGCTGCAGCGCTTGGCGCGCAGTGAGGCGCGCCTGAGCGCGATCTTCGATCATGCTCCGCTGGGTATCGCACTGGTTGGTCCAGATCGCCGCCCGGTACTGGCCAATCAGGCGCTTGCGCAGTTCCTTGGCGCCCAAGCCAAGGTGCTAAATCAGATGCGCCTGGATGAATTCACCCATCCCAACGACCTGCGCCAGACGATCGACGCCTTGCATGACCTGTTTGCCGGTCGCTGCCTGGCGCATCGCTTCACCAGTCGCTATCTGCGCGCCGACGGGGAGCTGATCTGGGGCGATCTGCGACTCTCGTTGCTGTCGGCGAGTCCTGAGTCAGAGCCCCTGGTGCTGGCGATGCTCGAGGATGTCACCGAGATCAATGACGCGCGCAGTCGCCAGCGCGCCGCCGAACAAGAGCTGGCGGATTATGCCGAGCAGCTCGAGTACATGATTGATGTGGTCAATCTCTCCCAGCCGTACTCCGATCAGATCGAGTCCCTGCTGCGGCTCGCGCGTCGAACCTTGAGAATCGATACCGCCGAGGTCTGGCTGATGGGCGATGCGGGTGCGGATTGCTTACTGAAGAAGGTTCCTGAGGCTGGCGATCCTCAGCTCCAGGGCTTGCCGCCAGCCTTGGTGGCTAAGGCCAGCGATGAGTTGGGCAGTCCGGTGCTCCTGTCAGGGGAGGAGGTGGGTGCAGCGCCCAAGCGGGATCAGCAAGAGGCGGTGAAGATCGGATTGATGCTGGACTCTTTGACCCCTGACGGTCAAGCCGAACGACTGTTTCTGGCCCTGCATGGCGAAACCGAGATTCCGGAGCTTGATCTTGGTCAGAGCCAACTGTTGCGCATGATCGCGCAGCGCGTTGCCGCGGTCCGCTATCGCGAGCATCTGCAAGAGGATCTGGTGCAGTCGCGCGAGCGCGAGACCATCGGGCATTTAGCCAGCGGCGTCTCGCATGATTTCAATAACCTACTCGGGGTGATCGACGCCAACCTGTTCTTCATTGCAAGCGCACTGCAGGAACAGGGCGCGGCTGATCCCGAGTTAGGGCAGGTGATTGCCGATACGATCAGCGCCTTGGGTCAGGCCAAGGTGCTGACCTCGGGCATGCTGACCATGAGCGGCTCGGGCCGCATTCCGCTCGAGCCGCTCGATGTTGCACACAGCATCAGGGAGCTGGCGTTGATCATCGAACAGGTGTTGCCCGCACGCATTCGGCTTGAGCTTGAGCTCGAGGACGGATTACAGGCCTTTAGCAACCGTGCCTTTCTCCAATCGGCTTTGCTCAATCTGTCGCTGAACGCCCGCGATGCGATCCTGGGTGAAGGCACATTGACGATCGGCGCTCGGTTGCGGCGCTGGGAGGGGACGAGTGACCTTGCGATCGGCGAACTGCCGGCGATGGATTGCGTTGAGATCCGCGTCTGCGATACCGGCGTCGGGATGTCAGCCGAGCTGATCAGCAAGATCTTTCGACCCTTGTTTACCACCAAGACCAAGAGTCGAGGCCATGGTTTCGGTCTCTTTATGGTGCGTGAGTTCGTCTTCCGGACGCAGGCGGGCTTGAGCCTGGAATCTGAACCTGGTGCCGGCAGCTGCTTCCGACTCTTGCTGCCCACCGAGGCGCCAAATGAAAGCGCTGCCGCGCCTGAACTGGCCGAGGAGCAAGCGGCTCTGTTGGCCGAGGCCGCGCAGCAGCGGGCTCGAGACCTGAAGTCCGTCGAACAGTTGAAGCCGGCGGTTCAGGAGGCAGTGGACTTGGCCCAGGCTGAACAACGAGCCGGGCAACCGGCGCAAACGCCGCTGCACCTGCTCTTGGTCGAGGATGATCGCCGCGTGCGGGATGCGATCTCGCGGGTGCTGAGAGCTGAGGGTATTGAGGTTGAGACCGCGGAGCAGGGCCAGGCGGCCCTCGCCCTGCTGGCCAATTCGACGCGGTCCTTTGATCTGGTCTTGTCCGATATTGCCATGCCGGTCATGGATGGACTCGAGCTGCATAAGCAGCTGCTCGAGCGCCATCCGGAACTACCGGTGATCTTGATGACCGGTCAGCAGGCGCATTGGGATCCGCCGCGGAATCAACATGACGAGCCGACGCTGATTCTGCGCAAGCCGATTGATCTCGAGGTCTTGAGGCAAGCGATTCAGGATCGGGTTTGAGTGAGGCCGGCGCCGATATCAGGTCTTCTTGGTGTAGTACAGGGTGCGCAAATAGCGTTGCGGCTCCCATTCCGGGCAGAGATTAGTAATCGACTCGGTGCTGCCGATGATCAAAGCGCCTTGGCGTGCCAGCAGGCGGCCAAGGTTCTTAAATAAGCGGACCTTGTCTGGCTCGTTGAAGTAGATGGCGACATTGCGACAGAAAATGATGTCGAAGAGACCAGGTGTCGAGATTGGCTCGAGAAGATTAGCTTGGCGAAAGGTAGCGGTGGCGCGCAGCTCATCGCGGACCTTCCATTGATTACCCACGAGTTCAAAGTGGCGCGTGAGCTGTTGTGGGGAAATGCCCCGCGAGAGCTCAAGCTGGCTGTAGTGGGCATAGCTGGCCTGGGCGATGGCCTCCTGGGACACGTCCAGGCCGAGAATGCGAATATCGTAGCCATTGAAATCTCCAAGCAGTTCCTTGAGTACGATCGCCGTGGTGTAGATCTCCTGACCGGTCGAGCAAGCGGCACTGAGAATGCGGATCGGGATCGGCTTGGCGCGCTCCTGAGTCCGGCGATCGATCAGTTCCGGCAGCAGTTTGTGTCGTAACAGCTGAAACGGCGCCTGATCACGGAAGAAGGAGGTTTCGTTGGTGGTAATGGCGCTGATGACCTTGGTGTGCAGCTGTCGAGTTGGGTCGGTCTTGACCTTGCGCAGCAGGGCCGCCCAGCTCTCCGCGCCGGTCTCGCGCATGAGGGGTCCCAGGCGCGACTCGATCAGGTAGCCCTTGTTGCTGTCCAGACGCACGCCACAGGCCTTGGCGATGTACTCACCCCAGGCCGGCAACTCATCACCTTTCAGGGGTGGAGGACGGCTCACGGGTGACGCCCCTTGATGGTCGCCACCACACGCTCGGCGATGGCGTCGAGCGGCAGCACGCGATCGACGACACCGGCCTCGACGGCGATCTTCGGCATGCCATAGACAACACAGGTCGCTTCATCCTGGGCGATCACAAAGCAGCCGTCGCGTTTCAGCTCGCGTAAACCCTGGGTGCCGTCGCTGCCCATGCCGGTGAGGATCACCGCCATCGCCCGACCGGGGAACTGCTTGGCCGCCGAGCGAAACAGATAGTCGACCGAGGGGCGGCAGTGGTTCTCGGGCGCCTCGTCGGTGATCTGAATCAGCGTCTGGCCTTGGGCGCCATGGGCCAGTCGCATGTGATGCCCGCCCGGAGCGATATAGACAGTGCCCGCCTCGGCGATGGTGTCGTGCACCGCCTCGCAGACCTTGAGCGCGCTTCTATCGGCCAGATGCTCGGCGAGTGACTTGGTGAACAGCGGCGGCATGTGCTGGACCACGAACACCGGCACCCCAAGCGTCGCCGGCAAGGCCGGGATCAAGCAATCGAGGGCATTGGGGCCGCCGGTGGAGACGCCGATTAACAGCATCTCGGGCCTGGCGAGCTGGTGTGGACGGCTGGGCGGTGGGCTTTTGGTGTCGCTGGTTGCTGGGCTTGGCGCGGCACCACCGGCGGCACCCGCAGTGGCTGATGGTGCCGCTGCCGAGTCGCTTGGGCGAGCGCTGCCGGCTGCGGCTTGGCGGCTCACGCTTGCTGAGCTGTGCTGCTGCTTGTGCAGGATGCTGCGCACATTGAAGCGTACCGAGAGCGACTTCAGGCGCGGTGCCAATTCCTCCCGCAGTGCCGCGAGACTGAGCTCGAGGCTCGTGGTGGCGGGCTTGGTGATGAAGTCGAAGGCACCACGCTGCATCGCCTTGATGGCGAGATGCCCGCCCTTTTGGGTCAGGGAGCTGACGACGATAACGATCGGTGGATCGGGGAGCTGCTTTAGTGCGTCCAACACCGCCAAGCCGTCCATCTCCGGCATGTCCATGTCCAGCGTCAGCAGGTCGGGCTGCAACTCCTGCACCTTTTTCAGGGCCAAGCGTCCGTTTGAGGCCTGATCAATCGAGCCGATTCCGGGAAGGGACTTGAGGGCCTCGGTGATAAGACGGCGGTAGAGACTGGAATCATCGGCGACCAGGACTTTCATTCGGCATCCCGCCAGGTGAAGAGCAGGTTGGGATCGAGCAGGGCGGTGAGCTCATCCTGTTGGCGCCAGACACCGAGCAGACGGGCGCGCAGGGCGGGATCGAGGCTGCTGGGCACCGGCTCGATCTGGTCCTGCTCGAGGGGGATCGCTTCAATCACGCGATCCACCAAGAACCCATAATGCTCCTGCTGGTGCTCGAAGATCATCAGGCGGGTGTCCGCTCCCATCTCGACCCGGCCGATGCCGAGATGGGCCGCTAGATCGATGACGGTGACGATGCGACCGCGCAGATTGCGAATCCCAACCACCTCGTCAGGGGCGCCATAGACCTGAGTCAATTCACCGACCTTGATCACCTCTTGGACGAGCTGGGCGTTGATGCCAAACACCCCTCGGCACAGGTTGAAACAGGTGACGAGCTCCTTTGCGTTCGACGGTGTCGAGTCTTGCATGAACAACATTCCTAACAGATTTTCCGAGCAGACCTTTAGAACAGGCCTTCCGAGCAGGTCTTCATATCGTCATTTGCCCTGACTTGCGGACCAGCGGCTCTATGCTCTGCTGTTCTTCTGCGGTCATTTCTGTCCGGCAATCAGGTCAGATGGCTGATAACAGGCATTCTAAAAAGCCTAGATGACGAATTGTTTCACCAGGGCCTGTAATTGCTCGGCGAGGCGGGACAATTCTTGCGAGCTCTCCTTGACCTGCTCGCCGCCGGAGCGGATCTCGTCAGTGGCGCTGGTGACGCTGGCGAGATCCTGGGCGATGGAGCCAGAGACGCTGGAGATCTCGGCCACCTGATCGTTGGCAATGCGCACTCCCTCGGAGGCCTGGGCGATGTTGATGGCCACGTCCTGGGTGACAGCGGCTTGCTCCTCGATCGCGGTGGCGATGCTGGAGATCAGGTGCCCGACCTCGCCGATGACGCCGGTGATCTTCTCGATGTCAGTAATCACGCTGCCAGAGCTGTTCTGAACGCCGCTGATCTTGAGCTTGATGTCCTCGGTGGCGGCTGCCGTCTGCTTGGCTAGCTCCTTGATTTCGTTGGCGACCACGGCGAAGCCTTTGCCGGCGGAACCAGCGCGCGCCGCCTCGATCGTGGCGTTGAGGGCCAAGAGATTGGTCTGCGACGAGATATCGGTGATGGTCTCGGTGACCTGCCCGATCTCCTGCGCCGCCTGACCGAGTTGGTGCATGAGCAGCGAGACATCATTGGCTTGGGTGGCGGCATCGTTACTGATCGAGCGTGCCTTCTCGGAGCTCGCGGCGATCTCACCGATGGTGGCACTCATCTCTTCGGTCGCGCTGGCCACCGATGAGAGACTGTGGGTGGCTTCTTCCATGGCGGCGGCCACCGAGCCGCTGTTGGCGCTGGCCTCCTCGGCAGCAGCAGCGACAGTCGTGGTCCGCGTCGACATCTCGCGCACGCTGTTCGCGGATTGGGTGCTGACGCTGGCCAGCTCAGTGGCCGAGGAGGCCACGGTTTGGGCATTGGTGGAGAGGTCGGAGATCACCTGGCGCATGTTGCTGATCAGGGTTTCTGCAGCCTTGGTCAGAGTGCCGATCTCATCCCCGCGACGGGCGCTCTTGGGGTCGACATTGGCCGAGAAATCCCCCTTGGCCACGGTGGCCAACAGGGTCGAGACGCGCTTGAGCGGACCGGAGATGTTCTGGTTGAGCAAAAGCCCCAGGGCGATGGCCAATAGAACGCCAACGACGGTGACCACGACCATCAAGGTTTCCAACAGCTTGGCGAGCGCGACTGACTCGGCGGACACTTCCTCGAAATAGCTGTTCTCGGCTTCGGTGAGTTGCACGAACAGCGCGCCCATGCGATTCGAGGCTGGGATCATGCTGTCGACCGCGGTTCGATACTTCTGGTAAAGGGACGCGCGCCGCAGATCGTTTGAACTGTTGACGAAATCGTCCAACAGTTGATCGAGCTCCTCATAGTGACCGCGCCAGACCCTGTAGGCGTCCCTGAGCTCCGTCATCAACTGGCGGGCGCGCTCGGTGGAGCGCTCCGTCTGTAGTAATTTCTCCCAGGCTGCCTCGACGACTTGCCAGCTCTGGGTGCGCTCTTGTTGGATGCGCCGATAGGACGCGACAGCGACTTGTTGGTCAGCGTTTTCTTCGATCCACACATCTAGGGTCTGAGCGCGGATGCTCATGCGCTCGGTATTCAGCTCGCCGAGTGCGATCAGGTCGGGGATGCGGACTTCGGTGACGTAAGACAGCTCCTTCTCGAGTTTGTTGATGCCGAAGAAGCCGACACCACCGACGATCATGGTCAACGCCGCGATGGCGAGAAATCCAGCTAGCAATTTGGCATTAATACTCACGTTCTTTAGGCTCCTTAGCCGCCTCTATCATGAATTCGGTGGAAGATTGGTGGAATCGGAAGGGTTTGGCTGAAACCAACCCGGCGTTGGCGAAACCGGAGGGGCCTCAGTGGGTGAGTTGCCGCACCCGGCCCAGCAACTGTTCCCGATCGAGCTTGACTTGATAATGGCTGATGCCGGCGGCCTCACCACGGGCGATGTCTTCGCTGCCGGCGAGTGAGGTCACGGCGATGATCGGCAGCGCTGCGGTGCGGCTGTCGCCACGGATGCGCTTGGCGAATTCCAGGCCATTCAAACGCGGCATCTCGATGTCAGTGACGACGACGCGCACGGACTCCAGATGCTCCAGCAGCAAGGACCAGGCATCTTCGCCATCGGGTGCCGCCAGTACGGTATAGCCATCCTCTTCGAGGAAGCGTTTGACCTGCGCGCGGAAGAAATCCGAGTCCTCGGCCAAAAGGATGCTCAGATTGCTGTCGGTACGGTGCTGGCGGGCATCGGCGGGCGTGTCATCCCAGTCCGGGTGGAGCGTGATGACCAGTTCGTGGATGTCGGCGATGAACAGGGTGCGATCCTGAAAGATCGTCGACCCGGCAATGCCTGGGCGGCGGTGCGTGCGCTGGTCGATGTTGGCGGTGCTCTGCACCACATCGACCGGGAGCATGCCGAGCAGCCCGACCTCACGGCCCGCCACGCTCGAGACTAGGACGATCAGGTTCGAGGCCTGGTCCAGGGTGTCCGAGCCGGTGATATCGGCGATGGAGACCAAGGGTAAGGAGCCGCCGCGATATTGCATGGTCCGTTGTTGACCAAAATACTTGATCTGTTCAGGTTGAATGCGCTCGATCCGCTGCACGGCTTCCAGTGGCAGGGCGCAAGGCTGGTCGGGGGCGTTGTGGAACATCAACAGCCAATGCACATCCTGCAGACGACGCTTCTCGGCCTGCGCGGCCAGTTCGGCGGCACGCAGTGAACCCGATACCGAGACCACGCCGGCCTTGGCCGATAGCCCCGCCATGTCGAGGATGAGCGCGACGGTGCCATCACCGAGAATGGTCGCCCCGGAGTATTCGCGCAGGTGTTTCAGGCGCCGCCCGAGCGGTTTGACCACCACTTCCTCGGTGTCGTGGAAGGCGCCGACAGCCAGGGCATAGGAGAGGGTGCCAGTGGTAATGATGGCGATCTCCACGGCTGAGGCCGCAGAGCGTCGGCGCTCCTTGTGATCTCGCAGTGCGTTCCGCTCATCAAGCTGCGCACCCGTCTGCGCATCGGTCAGGAAACCCTCGGTCTGATGTGCTTGCTGTTCGTCCTGAGGCCGCGCCGAGGCGGGAATCAGCGGATGCTTCGGCGATCGCCGATCGGTAAGACGGACGCGACGATCGAATTCGCGGCGCTCGCCGCCGTCCACCTCAAAGGTGGGCACAATCCCCAGCACATCGGTGAAGCGCACCAAGGGCAAGACGCGATCTCGGAGCAGCAAGACCTCGCTGTCGCCGACGATCTCCAGTTGCTTGGACACCTCCTCGGGACGCAGCCGCAGCAGTTCTTCGATATTGGCCTGGGGGATGGCAAAGCGCTCTTGCTCCACCGAGACGATCAGCGAGGGGATGATCGCCAGCGTCAGTGGCAACTTGATGCGGAAGGTACTGCCCTTGCCAACTTCGGAGTGGATCTCGATCTGGCCGCCCAGGCGGTCGAGATTGGTCTTCACCACATCCATACCGACGCCGCGCCCGGAGACATCGGTCACCTGCGCGGCGGTGGAGAAGCCGGGCATGAAGATCAGCGCCTGCTTATCCGGCACCGACAGACCTTGTACGCTCTCTTGCGCGATGAGCCCCTTGCGCACCGCCGAGGCAGCGAGCGCTTCGGGGTCCAGGCCCTTGCCGTCATCGGCGATCTCGACGATCGCTTGACCCGCCTCGTAGCGTGCTTCGATACGCAGCTGGCCCAGCGGCGGCTTGCCCTTGTTTTTCCGCTCCGCCTCGGTTTCCAGACCATGATCGACCGCGTTACGCACCAGATGGGTCAGCGGGTCTGACAATCCCTCGATCAGGGTCTTATCTAAGGCGACCTCCTTACCGATGATCTGCAGGTCGACTTGCTTGCCGAGCGAGCGCGACAGGTCCCTGACCATGCGCGGGAAGCGGGCAAAGACGTTACCGGTCGGCTGCAACCGAGTCTGCATGATGACATCCTGCAACTCAGCGGTGACCTGGTTGATGCGCTGATCCACGCTGGCAAGGAGTTGGCGGTCATCCATCGCCACTGCGGTGCGTAGCTGATTGCGGCTGAGCACTAGCTCTCCGGCCAAGTTCATCAGGTCTTCTAATAGCTTGACACTGACCCTGAGGGATTCATCAGCCGGGGCTTTGGGACGTTCGCTATTGGCTGCGGCCGGCTCCAACGCCGCTGATGGGGGCGGCGGCGCTTCCGCAGTCCGGGTCAAGGCCGTCGGCAAGGGGTTGGTCAGCGCGTGCGCGGAGGGGGCTTCGGCGAGCGGCGTTTGGTCGGAAGCAGCGTTCTCGACCTGCGGATCAAACAGCAGATGGATCTGGCTCAGCTCAATGTCCGCGAACAACTGGCTGATCATCGTCTTTTCGAGCGGTGTGGCGATTACCAGTTGCAGGGGGAGAGGGAGGGGTTGCTCGAGGTCGTCGTCCAGCGTGCCGACGGCTTGGGTGTTGACGATGCAATCGAGCAGCTCGGCACTATCCCAGAGACCGTCGAAAAAGTGAAAGATATCGCGGCCCTTGCCTTCGATGTCCTGCGCGAGGTCGCATTCCACCAGGTAGAGTAAATGTCCATCGCGTTTTAGCCGATTGAGATCCTCTGTTGAAAGGGTAACGGGCCCTAACGGTGAATCAAAGGTTTGCTGCTCGGTCAGCGAAGCCTTTTGTTGAGGCGACACTGAGGTCGACGCAAGATCGTTCAGGCTGGTCAATAAGTCGGCGTTGTCGACCTGTTCACTCTGCTCGGTATCATTGAGCATCATGCGAAGCCTGTCGAAAGCGGCTAGCAAGACATTGATGACCTCGGCGTTGGGCGCCAATTTGTCGCTGCGCATCAGGTCCATCACGGTCTCGGTGCTATGTGCCAAGTCCTTAACCTGCACGAGTCCGAAAAAGCCGCTTCCGCCTTTGATCGAGTGGGCCGCGCGCAAGACTTTGTTGAGGAGCTCCTTGTCCGCGCTTGCGCCATCGTCCTCGATCGCGAGGAGATCTTGCTCGATGGTGGCAAGATGTTCTTGTGCTTCGTTAATGAACTCTTGTAACAGCTCATCCATCGTCTTGTTCTCGGTCTTCGTTGGGCCGGCGTTACGCAACCTGTGGGGGATACTCGGCGGGGCGGTTATCCGGGCGGGGTCGCAAGGCAGGCGCCATGATAGGCCGTCTGGATAACAAAGGCACTGATCGGTTGCAAGCTCCGCCGGAACCCGCGCGGCGTCCATCCTGGTGACGAGCGGCTGCTAGAGACGATCAGGACGCTTATTCTGGCGGTCCTGTCGCCGATGCGGGCGGGGCGTTTGGCGTTAGCGAGGGGTACTGCGCGTGCTGCCGCGTCGCGGAGGGCCCAATGGGGCACCTACGACTCACGCCAAGGGCCTGGGAGAGCCAGCTAGGTTCAGTTTGCCTGCACCTGCGTTGACGATCAAGCGTACTTGATCAGGCGCACTAGACCAGGCGCCCTTGATCAGGCGACTTGGGCTTCGTCAAAGTAGCGTTCGAGATCGTCGTCTGAGTCCGAGTCGTTGCTCGCGAGCTCGGCATTGAGGCAGCTGATCAAGCGCATGCTCTTGAGCAGATTGAAGACGGGGGCAGGAACGTTCAGCAGACGGATCTGGCCCTGTTGTTCGGCGACGCTATTCTTGGCCGCGATCAGCAAGCCGATGCCCGCCGAATCGATGACGCGCAAAGGCTCTAGATCGACCACAAGCTGGGGGCCTTCGGAAGTGAGTGCCTGCTGAAGCTTGCGCTGCAGGCTAGGGACGAGGGTGGCGGTCAGTTCATCAATGACGATCGCGCGAGCGGGTGCGGAGGCGGTTGCAGGCTGTGGATGATTCATGGGAAGAATTCCTGATCGCTGGGTACAAACTGATGGAGTTGAGACAACCCCCTTTACTGAGGTCTATAAGTTACACCGGCGAGCGGATACCCATTGTAAAGACTTGTTAAGCTGAATCTTGGTTCGGCGTGCCGGGTTGTGCGAACTTCTCACGTATTCTGTTGCCTGTTGGCTTGAATGTGTGAACTGAGCCCAAGGCTGAAGTCTGAGACTTGACGCATCTGGGATGAGTTTCGCGCCAACCACCCCATGTTTATCCAAACCAAAAACCATGAGCTGATGACGATGTCGAGGGCAACGCTAGGACTGCTAGGACTGATGAGTTTGCTTCTGGTCGCGGCTAGCGTCTCGGCTCAGCCGCAGGCGCCCGGGGTGATTCTGAGCGAGGCGCGGGTCGCGCAGGTCGCGGATCGGGTCGAGGCCTTGGGCACGCTGCGCGCGAACGAGTCGGTGACGATGACGGCGACGGTTACCGAGACGCTCTCCGCGATCCATTTCAACGATGGTCAGCGGGTCGAAGCGGGCGACATCCTGGTCGAGATGACCAGCCGTGAGCAGCATGCGCGCTTGGAGGAGGCACAGGCCCGGCTCTCCGAGGCCGAGCAGCAGTACGAGCGGGTGAAGTCGCTCGAGGCGACCGGCTCGGCCTCAGCTTCATTGCTCGATGAGCGCCGCCGTGACCTGCGTGCCGCACGGGCGACCTTGGCCGCGATCGAGTCGCAGCTTGCGGATCGGTTGATCAAGGCCCCGTTCGATGGCGTGGTCGGCCTGCGCAACATTAGCCTTGGCGCGCTGGTCGAGCCCGGTGATGTGATCACCACGCTTGATGATGATCGCGTGATGAAGCTGGATTTTCCAGTGCCTAGCCTGTTCCTGCCGTCGCTGGTGCCGGGGTTAACGATCGAGGCGCAAGCGCCGGCACTCGGTGATCAGGCCTTCGATGGCGAGGTCGCCAGCGTCTCGAGCCGTGTCGATCCGGTGACCCGCAGCGTGCAGGTGCGCGCCTTGATCGAGAATCCGGAACGCCAACTGCGGCCTGGTCTCTTGATGCGCGTTGAGCTGTTGCGCGATCCGCGCGAGGCCCTGATGGTGCCTGAGGCGGCGATCCTGCAACGTGGCGGCGAGCATGCGGTGTTGGTGGTGGATGAGCATGCCGACGGGCAGATGGTGGCACAGCGCCGCGAGGTGCAGGTTGGCCTTCGCCGACCCGGCGAGGTTGAGATCGTCACCGGCCTCTCGCCGGGCGAGCGCGTGATTACCCACGGCGCGGACAAGGCGCGTCCGGGGCAGCCGGTGCAGGTGCGGGCAATCGACGATGGCAGTCGTCCGCTGAGTGAGCTGATCGCGCAACCGGTTGAATCGACTGCTGGCGAGATGGAGCGGATGCCGTGATCCTCTCTGATCTTGCCGTTACCCGGCCGGTTTTCGCCAGCGTTCTATCGCTGCTGCTGGTGGCCTTCGGCTTGGTCGCCTTCGATCGGCTGCCGCTGCGCGAGTATCCCGATATCGATCCGCCGGTAGTCTCGATCGAGACCGTCTATCCGGGCGCGGCGGCGGCGGTGGTCGAGACCCGCATCACGCAACTGATCGAGGATCGGATCGCTGGCGTCGAGGGCATCGAGCGCATCGAGTCGGTCTCCGAGGATGGCGAATCCAAGATCACCATTGAGTTTAAGGTCGGTCGTGACATCGACGGCGCCGCCAACGATGTGCGCGATCGCGTCTCGGCGGTGCTCGATCAGTTGCCCGCCGAAGCCGATCCGCCCGAGATCCAGAAGGTCGACAGCAGCGACGACGTGATCATGTGGCTGAATCTGTCTAGCGAGAACATGACCGTGCCGGAGCTGAGCGATTATGCGCGGCGCTATCTGGTCGATCGTCTGTCAGTGCTCGATGGCGTGGCGCGCGTCCGCGTCGGCGGCAGCCAGACCTATGCGATGCGGGTCTGGATCGACCGTAACGCGCTGGCGGCGCGCGGCTTGACGGTGAGCGATGTCGAACAGGCCTTGCGCTCGGAGAATGTCGAGCTGCCGGCCGGCGGGGTCGAGTCGATCGATCGTCAGTTCAGCGTGCGCACCGAGCGCAGCTTCCGCACCGCGGATGACTTTGCGCGACTTGTGGTCGCAACGGGTGATGATGGCTACCTGGTGCGCTTGAGCGATGTGGCGCGCGTCGAGCGCGGCACCGAAGAGGATCGCACCCTGTTCCGCGGCAACGGCACGCCGATGGTCGGCTTGGGCATCATTAAACAGTCGACCGCGAATACGATTGCCGTGGCCGATGCCGCCAAGGCCGAGATGGCACGGATCAATCCAACGCTGCCCGAGGGTATGCGGATCTTCCAAAGCTACGATACCTCGGTCTTCGTCAAGGACGCGATTCACGAGGTCTATAAGACGCTGGCGATCGCGATCCTGCTGGTGGTGCTGGTCATCTTCCTGTTCTTGGGCTCGGTGCGCGCGATGCTGGTGCCGGCGGTCACGGTGCCGGTGTCGCTGATCGCGACCTTCAGCGTACTGCTGATGCTCGGCTTTTCGGTCAACATTCTGACCTTGTTGGCGCTGGTGCTGGCGATCGGCCTGGTGGTTGACGATGCCATCGTGGTGCTCGAGAACATCCACCGACGCATGGAGCAGTATGGTGAGACACGGCTGGTCGCTGCATACCGCGGGACGCGTCAGGTCGGCTTTGCGGTCATTGCCACGACCATTGTGCTGATCGCAGTGTTTCTGCCGATCGCCTTCCTGCAGGGCGACATTGGGCGGCTGTTCTCCGAGTTTGCGTTGACCATGGCGGCGGCGGTGAGTTTCTCGACCTTCGTCGCCTTGACCCTGTCGCCGATGTTGGCCTCGAAGCTGTTGCCGGAGTCGCATCGTCGGGCCAACCTGACCGCCGGTGTCGACTGGGCGTTTGAACGCTTGCGCGGCGGCTACACGCGGCTGTTGGCTTTTTTCCTCCGTCAGCGCTGGCTGATCATGCTCTTGCTTCTGGTCACCCTCGGGCTCGCTTGGTGGCTGTTCCAGCAGTTGCCGAAGGAATATGCGCCCAGTGAGGATCGCGGCGCCTTCTTCGTGCTGGTTAATGGGCCTGAGGGGGCCTCGTTCAGCTACATGGAAACGTACATGGACGAGATCGAGCGCCGGCTCTTGCCCTATGCCGAGTCTGGCGAGGCGATTCGGGTCTTGGTGCGCGCGCCGCGGTCGTTTGGTAACACGGAGGTGTTCAATAGCGGCATCGTCATCATGGTGATGGCGCCGTTCGGCGAGCGCCGGCCCAGTCAGGTGGTAATGGATGAGATCCGCGCCAAGCTCGGCGATCTGCCCGGTGTGCGCGCCTTCCCAGTGATGCGTCAAGGGTTCGGTGCGCGCATCCAAAAACCGGTGCAGTTCGTCATCGGCGGTGGCACCTATGAGGAGCTGGCCGCCTGGCGCGATACCCTGGTCGCCGAGATCGAAAAGAATAATCCCGGCCTGCAAGGCCTCGATTGGGATTACAAAGAGACCAAGCCGCAGTTGCGCGTGGAGGTCGACTACGACCGTGCGGCCGATCTCGGGGTGACGGTCGAGACCATCGGCCGCACCCTGGAGACCATGCTCGGCTCGCGCCGGGTGACGACCTATCTGGATGCCGGCGAGGAATACGATGTCATCATCGAGGGCGAGCGCGACGAGCAGCGCACGCCGGCGAGCCTCAGTAACCTCTACGTGCGCTCCCAGAAGACCGGCGAGCTGATCCCGCTATCGAACCTGGTGCGGGTCACCGAGACCGCCGAGTCGAAGAGCCTGAACCGCTACAACCGGGTGCGCGCGATCACCCTCGAGGCGAATCTGGCCGATGACCTACCGCTTGGCGAGGCCCTGGCCTATCTGAATGCGCTCGCGGCTGAGCATCTGCCGGAGCAGGCGATCATCGACTACAAGGGCCAGTCGGCGGATTTCCAGGAGTCCGGGCAGGGCATCCTGTTTGTCTTCCTGCTCGGCATCGCGGTGGTGTATTTGGTGCTGGCGGCCCAGTTCGAGAGCTGGGTGCATCCGCTGGTGATCATGCTTACGGTGCCGCTGGCGATGGCCGGCGCCTTACTGGGGCTCTGGCTGACCGGGCAGTCGCTGAATATCTACAGTCAGATTGGTTTGATCATGCTGGTGGGATTGTCGGCCAAGAACGGCATCCTGATCGTCGAGTTCGCGAATCAACTGCGCGATGAGGGCAAGGACTTCGATGCGGCCTTGTTGGAAGCCGCTGATGTGCGCTTGCGGCCGATCATCATGACCGGCATTACCACGGCGGCCGGCTCGATCCCGCTGCTGCTCAGCAGTGGCGCCGGCGCTGAGACTCGCACGGTAATCGGCACCGTGATTTTGGCAGGCGTGCTCGCTTCGACCTTGTTTACGTTGTTCGTCGTACCGGTGGCCTACTCGGCCTTGGCGCGTGGGACGCAATCTCCAGGAGCAGTTGAGCGGCGTCTTGCGCAGGAGGAGTCGGCGCAAGACCAAGCCCAGTCGTCGCCGTCGCTGCCAGGGGCCTAGTGCAGTGTTGGTTTTGCCATGCTCAGGCGCGCAGCGCGTTCTGCACGAGCGCCGTTGCCTCAGCGGAGGGTAGAGCCCGCGCGAAGAGCCAGCCTTGACCAACCTGGACGCCGAGGTCTCTTAGCGTGCTCGCCTGCTGCTCGTCTTCGATGCCTTCGGCGAGTACCTGTTTGTCGAGCGCGACACCTAGGCCGACGATGGTCTTGACGATCTCCCGAGGCTCGCGTCCAGCGTCCAGGCGCATGACGAAGGAGCGGTCGATCTTCAAGGTGTGGAACGGGAAGCGGTGCAGGTAGGCGAGTGAGGAGTAGCCGGTGCCGAAGTCGTCGATCGAGATCTTCAAGCCGAGGTTGGCGAGCGCCTTGAGGATCTCCGTGGTCTGCTGTGGGTTGTCCATCGCCATACTCTCGGTGACCTCAAGCTTGTAACGGCCTGGTGCGACGGGACCGAGCTGCTCGATGATGTTGGCGGCATCGGCGAGCAGGTCGGTCTCGGTGAATTGGCGCCCGGAGAGGTTGACCGCCAGCTCGCCCTTGAAGCCGAGCTGGTCCCAAGCCACCAGCTGGCGCACCGCCTCGAACAGGGCCCACTGACCGACGGCATTGATCTGGCCGCTTTCTTCGGCGAAGGGAATGAACTCGCCCGGCATGATCTGGCCGCGCTCTGGATGCTGCCAGCGGATCAGGGCCTCGAAGCCGAGCAGGCGCCGGTCGGCGAGGGCGACAAAGGGTTGATAGTGGAGCTGGAACTGGTCGCCGTGCGCCAGGGCGCGGTCGATGTTCTCGGCCAGCCAGCGGCGTGAGGTCTCCAGCTGCTGCATGGCCGGGTCATAGCGTTGCGGCTGGCCGGTGGGCGCTTGTCGTGCCTTGGTCAGCGCCAAGGTGGCTGCTGCGAGCAGTTCATCGGTGCTGCTGAGTCCCTGAGCGCTATGGGCTTGACTGATGCTGATCGGGATGGGCTTCTGGTCGGCGTCGAGCTGGAAGGGGTCGGCAACCAGGCGTTGGGCGCGCTCGGCCAAGCCCAGCGTATCCGGTCCACGGAAGGCGAGCGCGAACTGGTCGGCGCCGAGGCGCGAGACTAGGATGCCTTCCGTCTTGAGCGTCGATAAACGGCTGGCGAGCTGGGTCAAGACCGCGTTACCGCCGAGCTGACCGTAGTCCTCGTTGATGGCGCGGAAGCCATCGATGTCGAGCAGTACCAGGCCAACGTCGGGCGCTTGATCGGGCTGGGTTTGATCCGGCTGTGCTTGATCCGCGTGCACTGAACGCTGCGCTGAGCCGAGCCATTGGTTGACGCGATCGGTAAACAGATCACGATTGGCAAGGCCGGTGAGACGGTCGTGCAGGGCGTCGAAGGCGAGCTGACGCTCGAGCCGCTTCTGTTCGGTCAGGTCGGTGAGTGAGCCGGCCATGCGTACCGGCTGTTCTCTCTCGTGATCTCCTTCGTGGTCTCCTTCGCGCACAGCGACCCCGCGGATCAGCAGCCACCGTCGTTCGCCACCACGCTCGAGGGCGACGAGGCGATTGAACTGGCCGGTCTGACCGCTTAGGTGTGCCTCCAGCTCTTGCTCACACTCCGCTCGCTCAACCTGATCGAGAAGATCAAGCAACTGGCCGATGCCAGGCGCTTGGTTTGCTGGTGCCGATTCTGGCCCAAGCAGATCACGGGCGCGGGCTGAGAGGTAGACGGCATCATTGACGATGTCCCAATCCCAGAGCCCGTCGTTGGCACCGGTTGCGGCGAGCGCATAGCGTTGCTCGCTCGCGCGTAGCGCCTGCTCTGCCTGCCGGCGTGAGTTGCTGTCGAGACGAGCGCGCCAGGTCAGCCCGGAGCCGCCGGCGAGCGTGAGCGCAATCAATGGGAAGACCATCGAGACGATCTGCTGCTGTTGCACTAGCAACAACTGTGACAGGCCGATGATGGCAAGGCCGATCAGCGCCAAGACCAGGATGGCGCGCAGTGGGGGCAGCTTGGCGACCAGCGCCACGGCGACCAGCGGCAGCAGCAGGATCAGCAGCAACACGACAGGCGCGCCCCAGATTGGGCGCTCGAGCCAGCGCTTGGTCATCAGGTTGTCGATCACAGTCGCGATCCGCTCCACGCCTGGCAACAGGGGATCGAACGGTGAGAGATTGCGATCGTTGGTGCCCAAGGCAGTGCCGCCGATCAGGACGATGCGGCCCTGAAAGCGCGCTGGATCGAGACGGCCGAAGGCATAGTCCGCGAGCGAGTAGGTGGGGAAGGTCGCTGCGGGGCCGTAGTAGTTGACCCACTGCCGCGAGCGGGCGTCGATGGGCACCTCTGTTGCGCCGATCTCGATGTGATCGGCGAACTGCGCCTCGACCCTGTCCCAAGGCGTCTCGGACAGCTGTGCAGCGGAGACGATGGCGAGGCTTGGCAGCCATTCGCCATCGAATGGCAGCGCCGGAAGATCGTAGCGTAGAGCGCCGTCGGTGGTGGTGAGGGCACTGACATGTCCGAGCGCTTGCGCGGTCTCGGCAAGCGCGGGGATGGGGGCTAGCACGCCCTTGGGTGCCAGCTCGATCTGGGCGCCTAGCGCCTGGTTGCGATAGCGTCGATAGGCGCTGTCGAGGATTGGACCGCTGCTGAGCATGGTTGAGGAGGCTTGTGCGGCCTCATCGGGAAGCGCATAGGCGAGCACCACGTTCCCTGCCCGCGCAATGGCCGCGGCGAAGGCCTGGTCGGCTACCTCGCCATGCGCTGATGGCTCGGAAAACAGCATGTCGAAGATGATCGTGGCCGCTCCGTCGGCCTGCAATCGATCGACCACCTCGGCGAGGATGTGCCGATCGATCGGTAGGCTGCCGATCTCGCGGATGCTGGGGTCATCGATGAGCAACAGCGCCATGGCCGGCTGGCCGTCGGCCGCGGCAGGGATGATTGGACCGCGGGCGTGAATCTGTGCGTCGAGGACCTGCCCCTCCAGGTTCTGCAGCAAGGGGATGCGCTCGCGCAGACCCCAGCCGAGGAGTGTGACCAGGATCGCGAGCAGCGCGAGGCTGAGGTAGCCGATGCCGGCGAGCCGGGGCTTGATCACCGATCGGGTCGGCGGCTGCTGCCGTGAGTCGGGCATCGTCTAAACGCCGCTCAGGCGTTCGAGCATGGCATTGACGCGCTTGGCGCCCCACACCTTGGGCTGGTCGCAGCCTGCGCTGAGGTGGCAATCGATACCCTGGTTGGGCTGGTCGAGCACGAAGGGGGTAGCGCCCTGACCAAGGGGCTGCTGGTCGGCTGTGGTGACTGCTGTGACGAAGATCGATCCTGAGCTGATATGGATCTCGGAGGTCTGATCGGCATTGACGGCGACCTGAAACTCAGTGCCTCGGACGGCGGTCACCGAGCTTCGGCTGCGCACCGACCAGGACTTGTCCTGGCCTGGCGTGACCTTTTGGCCGATCAGGCCGGTGGCGAGCATCAACTGGACCTGTTTGAGCTGTTTGCCCTGATGCGTAAAGAGCTGGTCGACGAAGGCGGAGGGATTATTGGCCGCGGCTTCCTCGGTGAGTCGCTCGATGGTCATGCGCGATGCATCGCTGAGGATGACGATAGAGTTGTCAGGGAAGCGCAATTTGGCGCGTCCAGGCGAGTGGGTGCGAATCTCGGTACCCTGCTCCAGCTGCAAGCCGACGGACAGTGCAGTCGTCTTGCCATGCGCAATGACCTCACCGCTACCTCGCAGCGCGATCACCTCGACCATCGGGGCGGCGAGGAGGTTGCTGCTCAGTAACAGAAAGAGCAGGGTTGGAATCAGGGAATAGGGTGAAAGGGGCCGGGCAAGCGAAAAACGGGGCATACGCATGGCGATGTCTCGGAGAATAGCTGTTGGGCAAGCATGAAGCTAACCCTTGGCCTGTGCTCAATGCAAGGCGAGTCTGAAAAGAAGCCCGTGCTTTGGTGAGTGGTGGCAGGGGGGGATCTGTTGCGTGGTTAGACCAACATTGATGCGCCGTCCGCGTTGGCTTGTGCTGGTTATGGTGCTTGCGCTGCCTATGATCGCTTTGCTGCGTCAGTGGCTATGCCATGCGGCGGTCGAGGGCGAGGTGACTGCGGTGCCGAGTGCACAGTTGTTGCGTGTCGGTGAGGCGCGGGTCAGGCTGAATGAAGTGGTGATTACGAACCAGTCGGCGCCCGCGCGCGGGGCGTGTCGCTACCTACAGGCGCAATTGCTGGGTCAGGCGCTGCGGTGCCGCGGCTGTCGGAGAGGGGAGAGCGCCGTTATTAGCGGCTGGTGTGAGTTGCCCGATGGGACTCGGGTAGGGCGTCTGTTGGTTAAGGCAGGCTTTGCTCGCGACTGTCCGGCAGCCTCTGGCGGCCAGCATGCGGCCTTCGAGACCGCGGCGGCTGAGTCGATTCCGTTACCAGATCGCTGCCGACCTTGGATGCGACGCGGCCCGAGGCCGCCGATTCGCTAGCGTCTGTGACGGCTGACGAATCCAATCGCTACTTAATCTTGCCTTCTTTGTACATCACGTGCTGACGCACGACCGGGTCGAACTTCTTGATCTCCATCTTGCCCGGCTGATTGCGCTTGTTCTTGGTCGTGGTATAGAAGTGCCCGGTTCCAGCGCTGGAGTTCAGGCGAATCTTATCGCGTGCGGCCTTGGCCATGGTTGCTCGCTCCTAGTGTTGATTCGTGATGGCTCAGACGCGCTCGCCACGCTTGCGCATGTCAGTGAGCACGGAGTCGATGCCGAGCTTGTCGATGACGCGCATGCCCTTGGTGGTGACGCGCAGGCGAACCCAACGATTCTCGCTCTCGACCCAGAAGCGATGATAGTGCAGGTTCGGCAGGAACCGACGCTTAGTTTTGTTGTGGGCGTGAGAAACATTATTACCGGTCAGCGGCCGTTTGCCGGTGACCTGACAGATTTTGGACATGATGCAGGGCTCCGATGCAGATGATCTCTGCGGCGATGGGGCGGGCGAGTCACTGAGACTCGAGCCGACCGCTGCCGCGACGCGCGCCGCCGACTCAGGATGATGGCAGGTCACGACGAACGCAAAATACTAAGCCGATAAACGCTAATGGAAAATGCGGCGAGCGTCAACTCTAAGATCGTCAAATCGTCTATTGACGGCGCTGGGCACCTGAAAGCAGCCTCAGCTCGGCAAGGCGTGATACACAATCACTGCGCAGCTCGCGAGTGCAACGCTGCCAAAGATTTTGATATCGCCCGAAAGTACCCAAGCTCCAACAGTCTTAACATCGACAATGGTGTGAGTCATCGGCATGTATCGAGACTTCAGCAGCGTTGCACTCGGTTGGAGCAAGCGCAGCGATTCCGCCTCGCGTGCTAAATCAGCCCGCGCTCGGCGAACGAGGTGCCGTCTTGCTCGCCGACGATGATGTGATCGAGTACGCGCACATCGATGAGCTCGAGCGCGTCCTGTAGGCGCTTGGTGATCCGCAGATCGGCCTGGCTGGGCTCGGCGACGCCGCTCGGATGATTGTGGGCGAAGATCACGGCTGCGGCGTTCCAGCGAATCGCCTCCTTGACCACCTCGCGCGGATGTACGCTGGCGCCATCGATGGTGCCGCGGAACAGCTCCTGATACTCGATGACGCGATGCCGGTTGTCGAGAAACAGGCAGGCGAAGACCTCATGCGAGAGGCCGCGCAGGCGCAGCTTGAGATAGTCACGCGTGGCATCCGGGCTGGTCAGGACATCGCGACCGGTCAGCTCCTCGCGCAGATAGCGGCGGTTGATCTCCATCACCGCCTGCAGCTGCGCATATTTGGCATCGCCGAGACCCTTAGCCTCGCAAAAATCGCGCTGGCTTGCGGCGAGTAGGCCAGCGAGACCCCCGAAGGTTTTGATCAGATCGCGGGCCAGATCGATCGCGCTCTTGCCGGTGATGCCGGTGCGCAGAAAGATGGCCAGCAGCTCGGCGTCGGTGAGCGATTGAGCGCCGCGCTTGAGCAATTTCTCGCGCGGGCGGTCGTCCTCGGGCATGTCGGTGATCTTGGTCATGGGGTCTCCGTTCGGTCCTTTGACTAACGCCGGGAACAGTGGCTCGATCTTGTGCATTGGCAGGAAAAGCCGTAGCGCTTGCTCTGGGAATGGCCTGAAGTCGTATCGTGCATAGAATTCTGTTGCCTGCTCATTGAGTGCATCGACGATGACGGCGAACGAAGCGATGGACCTTGAGTGATGAAGTGCGCGATGAAGCGCGTCCATGAGTAAGGTATTCCCCAAGGCCCTCACCGCGCGCTCTCGTGTCGATGGCGAGGCGCCCCAGTAAAGTCGCGGGAATCTGTGGATAACGTGGCAATCTGCGGGTGATTTCTGTTGGGAACTCACCGAGTAAGATGCTGATGGCGGAAAGGGTATAAAAACCAATGATGCACGGACTATCGTCCTTCGTTAGCACAAAGGGCGCTGCTATCCGCTTCTTCGCGTCCTGCCGTGCCTGCTTGCGCAGATAGGCATCGAGTGGCGCTACGCCGCACGAAAAGTCGTTGCGATCATGATGCGGGCCGAGGGGTTCGATCCTTAGAGAAGGCTCGGTGCTGGCTTCCTGCATCAAGACTGCTGGCGCTGAAGGTATCGCTGTGCAGCAGAATGAAGCAGCTCGCTGGGAGGCTCGTCGTCGAGCAGGGCTTCGACAAAGGCCTCCTGGTCACGCCTGCTCAGGCGGAGGCGTTCATGCTCTAGCAAGGTCTCTTTTGCTGCTTTTTGGGCTCTACTGACGACGAAATCTGCTAAAGATTGGCCCTCTAATGCTGCGGCCCTGCTCAAAAGCTGCTTTTGCTCCGGAGTGATCCTTGCTTCCAGTCGCTTTACATGGTGCTGCTTGACGCTGTTGAGTGTTTCCGACATCAGATGTCCCAGTTGGCGGTTAATCTGACCTAGCAATCTACGGCAGAAAACCATGCGATACAATCGGTCTTAGCGCGGCGGTTGCTTCGAGGCTTACCGGCTGAGTGTACCCTGATCGGTTATGATGCAGGGCTAGTATCGACGAGGTGACTCAGTAAAGGTTGCTGACAGTGATCGAGCCCCGTGACCAGGAATTGCAAGCGCCGTTAGTGCATGTCCTGCTTGGCATCAGCGGAGGGATTGCCGCCTACAAGAGCGCCGAGCTGGTGCGGCGTCTGCTTGAGCGCGGCGCTGAGGTGCGGGTGGTGATGACGCCTGCGGCGCAGGCCTTTATCACGCCCTTGACGCTGCAAGCGCTCAGTGGCCACCCGGTGCGCGTGGATCTGCTGAGTCCGGAGGCCGAGGCGGGGATGGATCATATCGCGCTGGCGCGCTGGGCCGATCAGGTGCTGATCGCGCCAGCGACCGCCGATCTGATTGCGCGCCTGGCCTGCGGGCTAGCCGATGATCTGCTGACTACGCTGGTGTTGGCGACCGAGGCGCCGGTGGCGATTGCGCCGGCGATGAACCAGCAGATGTGGGCGCATCCGGCAACCCAGGAGAATACCGAGCGCTTGGCCGCGCGCGGGGTACGGATCATCGGCCCCGCCGTTGGCGAGCAGGCCTGTGGCGAGCAGGGTGCTGGGCGGATGGTGGAGCCGGTCGCGATCGCAGAGGCGGTTTTAGGCGCTCATCGAGCAACGCATGATGCAGTCCAGGGTGGTGCCGAGGCTGAGGCCCGAGCTGCAACCCAAGCGACACGAGCCGGAGGAGGAGTTCAGGCGACACGCGCCGAAGTCCAAGCGACACGCGCTGGAACCCAAGCGACAACGCTGGCAGCCAAAGTGGCGCAGCAGCGGCAGGATGCCGTTTCGAGTCACGCTGGTGCAGCTGGCGCTGAGCGGATGCTGCAGGCAACAACCTTCACCAACGGTCATCCGCTTGCCGGACGACGGGTGCTGATGACGGTTGGCTCAACGCGTGAAGCGATCGATCCGGTGCGCTTCATCGGCAATCGCAGCTCGGGCAAGATGGGCTATGCGCTCGCCGAAGCCCTGCGCGCCTGTGGTGCGCAGGTCATGCTGATTGCCGGGCCGACCAGCGTTCCGGCGCCGGTCGAGATGATGCGAGTGGATGTTGAATCGGCGCTGCAGATGCGGGCTGCGGTGATGGCGCAGGTGCATACCTGTGATCTTTTTATCGCGACCGCGGCCGTCGCGGATTATCGTCCTGAAGCGCCGGTCGAGGGCAAGATCAAGAAGACCGACGCAGCAATGACGCTGACCTTGGTGCCTAACCCCGATATCCTCGCCGAGGTGGCGGCCTTGCCAAAGCAGCCGTTTACGGTCGGTTTTGCCGCCGAGACCGATGATCTCGAAGGCCATGCACGGGAAAAGCTCGAGGCCAAGCAGCTGTCGATGATCGCCGCCAATCGCGTCGGTGACGGACCGGGTGGATTCGAGTCTGATAAGAACGCGCTCATCTGCCTGTGGCCAGGCGGTGGCCGGCGTGAGCTGCCCATGATGTCTAAACCAGCGCTGGCCACGGCGCTCGCTGATCTGATCGCCGAACGCTATGCCGCACAGTCTGCAGGTTAAGGTCTTGGATGCACGGCTGGGTGGCGAATTTCCGCTGCCGGCCTATGCGACCACCGGCTCCGCCGGGCTGGATCTCCGGGCGATGCTGGCAGCGCCGCTCGAGCTGGCCGCTGGCGCCGTTGAGCTGATCCCAACCGGGCTGGCGATCCACATCGCTGATCCCGGTCTTGCGGCGATGATCCTGCCTCGCTCCGGGCTTGGCCACAAGCATGGCATCGTGCTCGGTAACCTGGTCGGGCTGATCGACTCAGACTACCAAGGCCAACTGATGGTCTCGTGCTGGAACCGGGGTCGCGAGCCCTTCCGCATCGAGATCGGCGAGCGCATCGCGCAGCTGATCCTAGTGCCGGTAGTGCATGCCGAGCTGGAGCTGGTGACCGCGTTCGAGCAGAGCAGGCGCGGCGAGGGTGGTTTTGGCCATAGCGGTCGGCATTGATGGCGGATTCGCTGCGCACCCTGACACTGACTCCTGCTGCTGATCCTGAGCCTGATCCTGATCCTGATCCTGATCCTAATGGTCATGGCTTGCTGTGCCCATTCGATGATGAATCGCGCGAGAATCAGGTTAACTCGGGCGCTATTCCGGCTTCGCAACCGGGGCGCGCGATGATCCTTTAGCACCAAGCCGCAACGGGGGTGGTTGGGATCGCCGCCCCTGGTGCGAACCGGTTTCCATCGGCCGTGCTTGGCGGCTGATGTCTTCAGGCGAGGAATTTCGATGTCGATTGCTGCAGACAGCGCCCAAAATATTGCCCACGTCCTCACCGAGGCGTTGCCCTATATCCGTCGCTTCTCGGGCAAGACCATGGTCATCAAGTATGGCGGTAACGCCATGGTCGAGCAGGCACTGAAAGACGGCTTCGCACGCGACATCGTGCTGATGAAACTGGTCGGCATCAATCCGGTGGTGGTGCACGGCGGCGGGCCGCAGATCGGCGATCTGCTGAAGCGACTGGGTAAGGCCACCGAGTTCGTCCAAGGTATGCGGGTCACCGACAGCGAGACCATGGATGTGGTCGAGATGGTGCTCGGCGGTCTGGTCAACAAAGAGATCGTCAACCTGCTCAACCGCCATGGTGGCGCCGCGGTTGGCCTCACCGGCAAGGACGGCGATCTGATCCATGCCCGCAAGCTTGTCTTGCAACGGGATGCGCCGGAGTTCGAAGCCCCCGAGATCCTCGATCTGGGTCATGTCGGAGAGGTCGACAGCATCGATCCCGCAGTGATCAACATGCTGGTTCAGGGCGACTTCATCCCCGTGGTCGCGCCGATTGGTGTCGGCAAGGATGGCTTCTCCTACAACATCAACGCCGATCTGGTCGCTGGCAAGATGGCTGAGGTGCTGCAGGCCGAGAAGCTGGTGTTGCTAACCAACACCGCTGGGCTGCTCGACGAGCAGGGGGCGTTGATCCGTCAGCTCGAGGTCGCACGGGTGAATCAGCTCATCGCCGAGGGCGTGATCCACGGCGGCATGCTACCCAAGATCCGCTGCGCTCTCGAGGCCGTTCAAAGTGGAGTGCGTGCCGCCCACATCCTCGACGGTCGCGTCGAGCATGCCGTGCTGCTGGATCTGTTTACCGATGAAGGTGTGGGAACGCTGATTCGAGGGCGCTGAGGGCGTAAATGAAGGGCGTCGCTCCACGGTGGCTGAAGGCCGTGGAGCGACGCGTTCCCGCCTCGCCGAAGTCACAGTCAAAGGTTAGCTGATGCCCGTCGGCTGAACTGCGACCTAGTCGAGGTTTTGGCACTTGGCCTGCTTTACATTTAACCTAAAACCTAAAAAGAGCACTTTAACCGCAGATTACGCAGATTAACCCAGAGATTTTAATGCATTACTGATCATCACTGATTCACCTGTTGGTGGCCTTGCTAAATCTACTAGGCGTTGATTTGTAATATTTTAATCTGCGCGCATCTGCGCCATCTGCGGTTTATAGCTTCAATCTTCCACCTCACTTCCATACTCAGCCCGATAGTCAGCCAAGGCCGCCAGCGTCTCCTTCGAGATCCCGCTCTCGTCGACGTACTGGATCAGGTTATCCAGGTTGACGATGCTTTGCACCGGGATGCCGTAGCGCTGGCGCGCATCTTGGATGGCTGAGGTGCGGCCTTCGCCCCGCTCTTGCCGATCCAGTGCGATAATCACGCCGGCGAGCCGAGCCCCGGCATGCTCGATCAGAGCAGCGGATTCGCGCACCGAGGTGCCGGCGGTGATCACATCGTCGATCAAGAGCACATCGCCCTGAAGGGGGCTGCCGACGATGATGCCGCCCTCGCCATGGTCCTTCGCCTCCTTGCGGTTGAAGGCGAAGGGCGTCTCGAGACCATGCTCATGGGCCAGCGCGATCGCGGTGGCCGCGGCAAGCGGGATGCCTTTGTAGGCGGGGCCGAAGAGCACGTCGGTCTGCAGGCCGGTGGCGATGATGGCCTGGGCGTAGAAATGACCGAGCTTGCCCAGGCTCGCGCCCGTATTGAAGCCACCCGCGTTGAAGAAATACGGGCTGATGCGACCGGACTTGAGGGTGAAGCTGCCGAAGCGCAGCACGCCGGCCTCGATTGCAAAGCGGAGGAAATCTCGTTGATAGGAATGCATGGCGCCGTCTGGTCTCTCTCATCATCGTTACCGGGCCGGCATGATAGCCCGAGTCCGACGTCGCGTCCGTGGGGGAGATGCGCATGATGACCGGCTCATTGCTCACGGCCTGGCTGGTTGGTCTGCTCGGTGGGGTTCACTGTGTTGGCATGTGCGGAGGCATTGTCGCGACTCTGACCGCCGGACTGCCACGCGAGCAGCGGCAGCAGGTCTCGCGGCAGCTGCCGTTCCAGCTCGCTTACAACAGCGGACGCATCCTCAGTTATACATTGGCGGGGGCGCTGATGGGCGCGCTGGGCGCGGTCGCGCTCGAGTTTCTGCCGCTGCATCTGGCGCAGCGGGCGCTGTATCTCATCGCGGCGGTCTTCATGCTCGCGCTTGGGCTCTATCTGGGCGGCTGGTGGCAGGGTCTGACCCGGGTTGAGCGGCTGGGTGCTCGGCTCTGGCGCCGGATCGAGCCGCTCGGCCGCCGCTTCCTGCCGGTGCGCCATTGGTCGCAAGCGCTGGCAGTCGGTCTGGTCTGGGGCTGGCTGCCCTGCGGACTGGTCTACAGTGTGCTGATCTGGTCCGTAGGCTCGGGTGGGCCGTTGCAGGGGGCTTTGCTGATGCTGCTGTTCGGTCTCGGCACCTTGCCCAACCTGCTCGGGCTTGGTCTTCTAGCCGGTGCCGCCGCGCGCCTCAGTGAGCAACGCTGGCTGCGTCAACTTGCGGGCCTGATGGTGATCGGGTTTGGTCTGTATGCGCTCTGGCAGGTGGTTGTGCTTTAAGGCAGCGCGCGCCTTGATCCAGAGGCCAAGGGCCGCTAACAAAAGTCGATATCGCCTTTGGCTTCATGACTCGATGCGGTTGCGCGC
>NZ_JAYESN010000008.1:0-85674 GCF_034860625.1 Lamprobacter sp. | reverse complement strand
AGAGATGGCTACGCGATTCACCAGGTGCAAGCACGCCAGTGGATCTCGCCAGTGGATCGCGCCAGTGGATCTCGCCAGTGGTTCTCCACAGCCTCCAGTCCCTGAGCGCTTCATGCTAGTCTTTCCTTCCAATGTCAGCTTCTAACCCGCCGCCCCGTTCCGTTCGCAGCCCTAGCCAAGGCACAGGCTCTAGGCCAGCATCGCCTCAGACCCCATTGAGGCCCATTCAACGCCCGCCTGGAGCCGAGCAACCCTTGCATCGGCTTGACCATCTGTTACAGCGGCTCTATCGCCATCGCGGGCTTGATGGAGAACTGGATCATCGCCTCAGCGCTCTCCATCCGGTCAACCAGCTGCTGGGTATCGATGCCGCTGCCGCCTTGCTGGCCGACGACATCCAGGCCCAGCGCCAACTGATCATCGTTGGTGACTACGATGCCGATGGCGCCACTGGCACTGCCGTGGCCCTGCTGGGTCTGAGGGCGCTCGGCGCCGGTCCGCTCGATTCTTTGGTTCCGAGCCGTTTCGCCCAAGGTTATGGCCTCAGTCCCGCCGTCGTGGATCTTGCAGCCGAACGTCGCCCAGACCTGATCATTACCGTCGACAATGGCATCGCCAGCCACGCCGGGCTAGAGCGCGCTCGCGCGCTTGGTCTGCCGGTGTTGATCACCGACCACCACCTGCCCGGCGCGGAGCTGCCCGAGGCCGCGGCACTGGTGAATCCCAACCAGCCCGGCTGCCCGTTCCCCAGCAAGCATCTAGCCGGTGTTGGGGTGATGTTCTACCTGCTCATCGCCACGCGCGCTGAGCTGCGCCGCCGAGGCTGGTTCCAAGGGCATCGCCAAGAGCCCAACCTCGCCGAACTGCTCGATCTGGTCGCGCTCGGCACCGTCGCCGATGTGGTGACGCTCGATGCCAACAACCGCATTCTGGTCGAGCAGGGCCTGCGCCGCATTCGCGCCGGACACTGTCGGCCTGGGCTGCGGGCGCTGCTCGAGATCGCTGGTGTTGACTTAACGCGCACCAGCGCGCGCGACCTCGCCTTTGCCGCGGCCCCAAGATTGAATGCCGCTGGGCGCCTTGAAGACATGAGTGCCGGCATCGCCTGCCTGGTGACTGACAAGCCCATCGAAGCGATGCACCTTGCGCAACGCCTGCAGGCCCTGAACCAAGAACGTCGCGCCCTCACCCACAGCATGGGACTCGATGCCGAGCGTCTGCTCGCCGAGATCCTCGCCGAGCAGGCGCGAGATGCGCCCTCAGGCGGGCTTCAAGCGGGTCTCTGCCTCTTTGCCGAGGACTGGCACGAGGGCGTGATCGGCATCCTCGCTGCGCGCGTGCGTGAGCGCTGTCAGCGTCCGGTGATCGCCTTCGCTGTCGGCGGCGACGGTCTGCTCAAGGGCTCCGCGCGCTCGATCGAGGGACTGCATCTGCGCGACTGCCTGGCGGCTGTCGATCATGCCCATCCCGGCCTGATCACCCGCTTCGGCGGGCATGCCATGGCTGCTGGCCTGAGCCTCCCGCGGGAAGCGCTTGAGCCCTTTAAGCAGGCCTTCGCCGGGGCCGTCAGCGCAGCACTTGGACCCGATCCAGCGACCCCGGTACTGCACTCCGATGGCGCCCTCGGCCCGGCACTCCTGAGCCTGCCCACCGCCGAGGCGCTGCGCCTTGCCGCCCCCTGGGGCAAAGGATTCAGCGAGCCGCTGTTCGATGGCGAGTTTGCGATCAGCGCCCCGCGCCTGCTCAAAGATCGTCATCTCAAGCTGCGCGTGCGCCCGGCCCAAGGCCCGCCGATCGAAGCCATCGGCTTCAACCTCGCCGACCAACACCCCCGCGGGGCGACCCAAGCCCGGATTGCTTACCGCCTCGAGGTCAACGACTATCGCGGCCTTCGCAGTCCGCAGTTGCTGATCGAACAGTTGGTGCCACTCGCGGGATGAGACGCGGTCTGGGCTCGCCTTATTCAGATTCGCTGTCTTTTGACGATTTTGTGCCCTGCTGGTTTGCACCCTCATAGGGAAAATGGGCATGACCATAACGGGTGACCAAGACCGCAAGGGCCAGGATGAGCACGGCGGCGCTGGTGGCGATCAGCTGTATCTCGCTCATCGTCTTCATACCGATGATCATGTGGCGGGCGAGCGCAACAATGGCGATATAGAGCGGCATCCGCACCGGCAGTGCGCCAGACTCCAGATAGATGCCGACCATCGTCAGCACCTCGAGATAGATGAACAGCAGCAACAGATCGGCCAGGGTCACCTCGCGCGCCTGAACCATCTGCCAGACCTCCTGACCGCCAGCAACCAGGGTCGCGATGGTGATCAGCACCAGCCCAAGGATCTCAAAGAGACCGAGGGTACCCATGCCAGCACGCAGCAGCAGGCCACGGGCACCGGCGCGGGCTGGATCGTGCGAGGTTTGGGGATCAGCTGACATCTCGCCGATACTAGCCGAACCTTGGCTCGGATGGCACCCCCTCATCAAGCATTAGCCACAAAGCCATCCTGACTCAGCCAACAGCGGATGCGGGCTCCGGCTGATTTAACGCATACGCAAACCCAGCGTCTCGGCGGTACAACAGGACCCAATCCCATCAAATCACTGCTCAACAGCCCGCTTTGCCATGCCTGAACAGCCTGCCGCCGCCTTCAAAGACCTCGATCCTGAACTCTTGGGCGATGGCCCATCGAAAGGCCTGCGCGAGACGACTTTGCTCAGTCGCGATGCCCGCCTCGCCGGGCGCCCCAAGCTCTGCAGCGATTGCGGGCTCTGCGACAGCTTCCTGAAGCCTGAGATGGCCCGCACCTGCGTCTTCGTGCGCAATCAGACCGAGGCCATCGAGCAGCAGCTGTTCGGGCGCAACCGCCGCGACGGCGATGAGCTGCGCTTCGGCGTCTATCGCAAGATGCAGATCGCGCGGATGAAACCGCCCGTGCCGGGAGCGCAATGGTCCGGCATCGTCACCACACTGGGCGCCCAATTGCTCGAGCGCGGCGAGGTCGAGGCTGTGATCACCGCCGCCACCATGCCTGGCACCCGCTTTGCCCCGCGCCCCATCCTCGCCCGCACGCCGGATGAGGTGCGCGCCAGCGCTGGCAACAAACCAGCCCTCTCGCCCAACCTCGCGTTGCTCGACGAGGTGCGCGCGAGCGGCATCAAGCGCCTTGCCTTCATCGGCACCAGCTGCCAGGTACACATGCTGCGCGCGGCCCAGCCACAGCTCGAGGCCGAGCTTGGCTTGGAACGGCTGGACGTGATCGGCATCCCCTGCAGCGACAATGTCGCCTATCCGGATCTGGTCTATTTCTTGGAGCAAGTCTCCAAGTCGCCGCAGACCATCGTCCACTACGAGTTCATGCAGGACTATAGCCTGAAGATGCGCCATGAGGACGGCCAGATCGAGCAGCTCAATTTCATCGACTTCCCGATGGACAAGCTCAATGGGGTCTTCCCCTCGGCCTGCCTGTCCTGCTTCGACTATCCGAACAGCTTGGCCGACATCACGATCGGCTACATGGGCGCGCCGCTCGGCTGGCAGTGGGTGTTGGCACGAACCGAGCGCGGTGAGGCCTTACTCGAGCTGATCCGCTCGGAGCTGGAGTTTCAGCCTGCGAGCAGCGCCGGCGATCGCCATCGTGGCATGCCGCGCTATCTGCAGATGCTGGCCAACCCACCCGGCAAGCCACCGAAGCCGATCCGGATGCTGATCGCCTGGCTGCAGCGCAACCGTGGGCCTCGCGGGCTTGAGTTCGCCCGCGCCATCATCGAGATGAAGCTGTTCCGCAACCTACAGCATGTGCGTGAGCGCTTCGGACGTTTTGAGCAGCGCATCGTGCCGGCACATGTCTATCGGGCACTGGCGTCTTATGCAGACGACTACGCGGAGACCTTTGGCCGACCCTTGGCGCCAACGGCCGTAGCCGAGCGCTCCAGCAGTGGCCCTGAATCGGGCGCATGAGGCCGCGATTGACCCAGTGGCGCCCGGCGATCTCGGCATCGATTGCGCTCTTGATCTGCTGGTCCACCAGCCCAGACGCACAAGCGCCGCCGCTACCAACGGCCACCGACTTTGCTGCCGCCGACTTTACCGCCGCCAACCTTGACGCCATTGCCCAAGCGCGTCCGCTGGCCGGGCAGATCCAGGTCGAGGCAAGCACCGACCTCAAGCAGGCCCTTGTCGGTCAACAGATCGTCCTCCGCGTTCTCGCCACCGGCGAGGGTCCACAGCCGCCGGGCCGACTGATCCCGCCCAGCATCGAGGCTGTCGACGTTCTGCTCTTGGGGGAAGATCGCTGGGTCGCGCGCAACGCCGAGGCGACCCCTGGCCAGGATGCCAACGACGCCCGCGACTCCAAGCGCGAGCGCTGGGTCTTCGAGTATCGCTATGCACTGTTTCCTCGCAGCGCCGGACGCCTCCTAATCCCGCCCTTGGTCTATTCCGTCTGGCGCCCTGGCAGGAGTGCCCCCAAGACGTTGCGCTCCGAGCCCCTAGCGATTGAGGTCTTGCCGGCACAACCGCCACCCTCCGAGACCAATGCCGACAGGGCCGCTGACAGGGGCTGGCTGCCAGCCAAGGCGCTGAGTCTCAGTGAGGCCGGAGCAACCTCGGTCCGGTTAGCACCAGGACAGGTCATCGAGCGCATGCTGACCCTCAAGGCCGTCGGGCTGCGGGCTGAAGATCTGCCGCCGATCCAACCCTCGATCCCGTTTCCCCTGCAGGTGCGAGCGGACCCACCGCGGCTCTGGAACCTGCACGGACCCAAGGGCCTAACCGGCTATCGAACCGAGCGCATCACCCTGAGCACCTCCGAGCCTGGCCTCTATCAACTGCCGGCGATCAGCCTCGACTGGTGGAATGTCGAGGCCAGGCGTTGGGAGCAAGCGAGCACCCCTGAATGGCAGCTTGAGGTGGCGGCGTTCGATTCCGCCTCGCGTCGGCCAGCCCCAGACTGGCGTCGCGATGGGGACGCTGGCGCGCCGAGCGCAGATACTGCTCGATCGCCAACAGCCTCAGCGCCCAAGCAACCCTGGGGGCTGACCCATTGGCCCTGGGTGCTCGGGGGCTTCGGGCTGCTTCTATTGGCCTGGACAGTCGCCTGGCCAGTCGTGCAACGCTACCAGCGCAGCCGCAGGGGCCACCCTAGCGCCCGCTAGGGGCGAATGGAGGACTTGGGGATAGGTGTCAATTTCTCGTCAAGTTCTCACCAAGACGGAGGCGCAGCGCTCTATACTCCCTTGCTGGCGCGCCAACCGACTCCGGTGGTCACCGCGCAGGTTCTTCAGATGCTGCTTTAGGACATTTTGCGTTGAGTACGCCGAGAACACTCCTCGACAATGCCGCTCAGAAACTGCCGAGCCCCAATGGGGTCGCGCTCGCAATCATGGAATTGTGGGACGATGAAGAGGTCAGTATCGAGCAGCTTTCTCAATTGGTGAAGTCCGACCCCGCACTCTCTGGGCGGCTGTTGAGACTCGCCAACTCGGCCGCCACGGGCACACTGACCAAAGTGAGCTCTATCTCAGCCGCCATCGTCAAGGTTGGCATGAAGACAGTCGGTCAGCTAGCCGTAGCCTTTTCACTGATTGATCAATATCTTGACGATCATTGTCAGTCATTTGACTACAACCGATTTTGGTTGCAATGCGTCCTCATGGCCCTGATCTGCCGGGGGCTCGGCCAACAGACCGCGCTCGCACCCCCGGATAATCTGTTTTCCTGCGCGCTCATGATGCGCATCGGTCTGCTCGCCTTCGCCACCATCTATCCCGATGAGTATTCCAGTTTGCTCGACAGCGAGCCCGAGGACCTGACCGTCGCGGAGCGCGATCAGTTCGGGTTCGACCACAATGAGCTCTCGCTTGAGATGCTCTTGGATTTTGGTGTTGCCGAGGACATCGCAGGACCGGCGCGGTTTCATGAACGCCCCGATGTGTCTGGCCTAGCCGAGAAGTCGCACGACTACAAGCTTGCCCAGCTCTTCCACCTGGGTTACCGCTTGTCTGACTCGGTGCTGCGGGTGGGCCTGCAGATCACCCAGAAACGCATGACGACCTGGCCACAGGTGCGCCGCTTCGGGCTGACGGCAGATCAGATCGCCGAGGTGCTCGAAGAGAGTGCGACCGAGTGGGAAGACTGGTCGCAACTACTCAGGCTACCAGCACCCGAAGGCCGCCCACCACCCAGTGCGACCGAGTCTACACCCAATCCGGTCGAGCTCCGTGAACCACAGCCTGACCGGTCAACGGCCACTCAAGCGCTGCTCGACTCGGCACTCAACGTCGTGCTGATCAGCAGTGCTGGAGAGGCACATCCGCTGAATGACACCCTGAGCGAGCTGAATGTGGTCGCCTGGGTGTTTGAGGATCAAAAAGAGATGCTGCGGCGGGTGCTGGAGCTGCGGCCTCATTTGATCATCATGGACGACTATGGTCGCGATGATCTGCACGCCAAACGCGACAAGCTTTGTCGACTGATCCGCTCAACCGAGTGGGGACGGTCGATCTACATCATGGCGCTGTTCGGCGACAACGAGCATCACCGGATATCCGAGGCCTTTCGCTCGGGTATCGACGCCGCCTACCTGCTGAGCGAGCTCTCATCGCAAGCGCTCGACGCGCGACTCGAAGCCGTGCGACGGGCCGCGGACCAGCATTTCATCTACCAAAAGGACCGTGTCGAGCTGCGTCGCATCGCCAACCAGTTGGCCTTGAGCCAGCGCCGTGCCGAGGTCCTCTCGCTCACCGATGAGCTCACCGAATTACCCAACCGCCGCTCAGCCCTCGAAGACATGGCGCAGGCTTGGCAAAAAGAGACGCATCTCGAGCGCCCCATGTCGGTGATCATGATCGATATCGACCACTTCAAACGCATCAACGATACCTTTGGCCACGCGGCGGGTGACAAGGTCTTGGTGGAGGTAGCAGCAATCCTGAAACAGGATCTTGGTCAGCAGGAAAGGGTTTATCGCGTCGGTGGCGAGGAGTTCCTGTACCTGAGTAACAGCAGTAGCTTTAAGCAGCTAATCCTGAACGCCGAACGGCTGCGGCGCCGGGTTGCCGCCTTAGACATCCGCTTTCAAAACCAGCCCATGCCAGTGACCATCAGTCTAGGCGTCGCACAACGCTCGGAGGAGCATGCACGCTTTGATATGCTGCTTGTGCATGCCGATCAGGCGCTATACGCGGCGAAAACCGTTGGCCGTAACTGTATTAACGTCTACCGCAATCAGCAGATTGTTGCCTTGCCTCGACCTGGTGGGTAGGCTCCTTCAACGTCCTCTACAGGCTCATTGATCAGGGCCCATCGCAAATCATCGCCTCAGCAGGTCATCGCCTCAGGCCGCTGCCGGCTCTCGCTCAGACTCGATGAGCCGTTTCAGATTCCGCACGGTGCGGCGGGCGCCATCCTGGACCGCGCGTCGGATCAACTTCTCGAACGGGCGCATCATCAGGTCCAAGCGCCGCAGCTCGAAGGTAAACGTGAGCTGGGTCCGCGCATCGGTGTCTGGCGCGAAGCGATAATCGACGAGAAAACTTGGCGAGTCGCTTTCGAAAGTCAATCGCTGCGCCGGTTCCATCTGCGTGATATAGAACACAGACTCAGTGCGTCGGCCTTGATCAACACGAACCTGACGTCCAACACTGCCAACCCGGAGTGGCCCCTCGGTGGCGATCTGCAGCTCCTTGACCTCGGGCGACCAGCGAGGGTAATTCTGCGCAAAGTCCTCGGCGATGAAACGGTAGACCGACTCCGCGGGGCGTTCGATCTCGATGCTCGCTTTTACCTTGACCACGGTTGCACACCTCCGCTGACGTTCATCGCGCAGGCTACCAGAGGATGCCGCGCTTGTTTCACCAGGACCAGTCTCGGATGATAGGCACTGCGACCCCCTTTTTCCTGACTGAGTTCCTACGGATAAGCTCCGTGCTGAGCCTGGGGCGTCTATTGCCGTGAGGCCGATATTGAAGCACATGAAGCAACAGACCATCGACTCGACACCAACATTAGCCGGCTCCCGGCAGCATCAGTCCCCCCTTGACAGCCTCTATGATCTGATCACGGGGGATGAGGACGCCCGCGTCTGCAAGGATATCCCGAGCGAATCCTGCCGTGATCAACCGCGCAACTTCTTCGCCTACTTAGTTGCCAATCTCTTCACCAAGGTCGCCGATGAGCTAGCCAGCGCCAAGCTGGTGCTGCCCTGGCTGATGGGCTGGCTCGGCGCACCAGCGCTGATCGTCGGCCTGCTCGTCCCGATCCGCGAGGCCGGCGTGCTGGTTCCACAGCTCGCCGTTGCCGCTTATATTCGTCGCCTCGCGCTGCGCAAATGGGTCTGGATCATCGGCTCATTGGCCTCGGCCCTAGCGCTCACCTTGATGGCGTTCGCCGCTGCCAGCTTCTCTGGCGCAATCGCCGGCTGGGTCATCCTCGGCTTACTGGTACTGTTCAGCCTGATGCGCGGACTCTGCTCGGTCTCGGCCAAGGATGTGCTTGGCAAGACGGTCTCCAAGGCGCGGCGCGGCCACCTGATGGGCCTCGCAGCGGGCATTGCCGGCGTGCTGACGCTGGCACTTGGCCTTGCCCTGCAGTTCATCAACAAGGATGAGACCAGCGGTCTGCTGTTCATCGTTTTGCTCGGCGGGGCGGCGCTATTGTTCGCGCTTGCGGCAGCCGTCTTTGTGCTCATCCGCGAGCAACCAGGCGCCACCGAGGGGGGTGGCAACGCGATCACCGCCGCGCTCGAGAGCATCGGACTCTTGCGCACCGATCGAGACTTCCGGCATTTCGTGCTGGTGCGCACGGCGTTGCTGAGCGTCGCCCTCGCCCCACCCTTTTATGTGCTCCTGGCGCAGCAGGACAGCGGCGGCGATCTCGGCGCGCTCGGCCTACTGATCATCGCCAGTGGCTTGGCGAACAGCATCAGCGCACCGATTTGGGGCCGCTTTAGCGACCGCTCGGCACGCCTGGTGATGGTGACCTCGGCGGCCCTGGCCGGTCTGCTCGGCCTGCTCACCTGGGCGCTGGTGCAGTTCGCCCCTTCCCTGCTCACCGGGTTTGGCTTCAGCCTGCTCTTCCTCTTGCTGGGCATCGCGCATGCCGGGGTCCGTCTCGGGCGCAAGGTCTATCTGGTCGACATGGCCAACAACGAGACCCGCGCTTCGATGGTCGCCGTGAGCAACACGGTCATCGGTGTCGCCATGCTGGCCGGTGGTCTGATCGGTCTGCTCGGCGATCTCTATGGCACCGCCTTCGTGATCCTGGTGCTCGGCATCGCTTCGATCGCCGCTGCCGTCTATGCCCTGCGCTTGCGCGAGGTTTCAGAGCCTGACTGAGCGCAACCCAAGAGGACGGCAGAGACAGATGCCTCAGCCCAACCTGGCCGCACGCCGGCACCTCTATGCCGACCGTCCGCGCCGAGGGTCTTGGCACCAGCGATGGATGCGTCGTCTAGGTCTCGGCGTCAGCATCCTCGGGCTGTCGGCCGCTGGACTCATGGCGAGCAACTGGTGGCTGACCGGGGAGCCCTGGCCAGAAGCGGGCTGGCGCTGGCTGGAAACCTGGCTGGAAACAGGGCTGGATCAGATCGAGCCCGCGCCACTCAAGGCCGCGCTTGATCAGTCCGCCTTCACGCGTGCGCAACGCGCCGGTACCGAGGCCGCTTTCCAGGCTTATCTCGATCGCTGCAATACGCAGGGCTGCGCCTATCGTGTTCAGGCCGAAGCACAGCTCAGCAAGTTACGCCTGTCCGCTGAATTAGCCGTGCGTGAGGCGCGGCTGCAGCGTAGGACGGCCGACCTGAAGGCCTTTCATCAAGCGCTCCAGACCGATACCCAAGCCGCCTTCCAGACCTATCTCGACGACTGTGCTGGGCATAGCTGCCTGTATCGCGCACAGGCTCAGCAACGCCTCGATACCTTACAGGCGGAAGCCGATCGCTCAGAACGCCAGTCGGCGCTGACATTGAAAGCGACCGAGCAGGCCGCGCGCGCAACTGAGCTCGAGCAGCAGATTGAGCAACTGATGGCCAAGCTGGACCTGGCTGCCTTTGCCCAAGCTGATGAGGCAAATACTGAGGCGGCCTATCAGGCCTACCTCAAAACCTGCGCCGAGACCGGCTGCTGGAACCGCGCCCAAGCCGAGGCGCGCCTGGCGCAATTGACCGACCGCGCGCATCGCTTCGCCCAAGAGCCTGAGATGGCCGAGCTTAGAAAGGGTTGCTTCCAGATGGGCTTGCCAACCAACAGGGACCAGCATCGAGCGAATCGCCTGCAGAAGGTCTGCGTGGACGCCTTTAAGATTGCCAAACATGAGACGACCTTTGCGCAATACGACCATTTCACGCAGGCCACCGGGCGCGGTCAAGCCGATGACGAAGGACAGGGCCGAGGCCATCGGCCGGTGATCAATGTCAGTTGGGAAGAGGCGACGGCCTATGCCGCCTGGCTGAGTGAGCAAACCGGACGCCGCTACCGCTTACCGACCGAGGCCGAATGGGAATATGCCGCGCGCGCGGGTACGCAGACGACGCGTTTTTGGGGCGACACAGCGGATGCGGCCTGTCGCTTCGCCAATGTTCATGACCTGACCTCCATGCGCGAAAATAACCTGTCCGCGTCCCACCATGCCTGCGACGACGGCTACGCCAACACGGCGCCGGTCGGGCAATTCGAGCCGAATGCCTGGGGACTCTATGACATGCTGGGCAATGTGTGGGAATGGACTTGCTCAGCCTATGCTGGAAACGAAACCGCAACCGAGCAACGCTGCGTGCAAGCCAGCAATTCTGGATTTCGAGTCATTCGAGGGGGTGGCTGGCACAATGGCCCCCGACGCATCAGCGCCGCGGCGCGCAACGGGGTCTTGCCCGACCGGCGGTACGCGGGGCTCGGGTTTCGTTTGGCCGCGGACTAGATCGCTGGCCCCTGTTTCACTCCGGCCCTGCTAATCCGCTGCTCAAGCCTTGGGACCACGGCGGACATTTTCGACCATGAAGGCCAGATGCTACGCACAAAGGCGGCTCGGTCTCGCAAACCCGACCGAGCCGGCAATGCTTGCAAACGACTCGCTATAAACGACTAGAACACCGCGTGCGTGCGATGCACATATTTGGTCAGCTCGACGTACTGCGCATTCATGCGGCGCAGGATGTCTTGACTGACCTGGATGATGTTGCACATGACGCGATAGACCAGCCAAGGGTCTTTGTCGATCAAGCTCTCGAAGGCCTCACGCTCAAGGCTGCAAACCTGGGTGCGTCCGAGCGAACGCAGGGTTGCGGTGTGCGGCTGCCCGCTGATGAACCCCATCTCGCCGGCCAGGTCACCGGTGCGCAACACATGAATCGTGGTGAATTCACCTTTGCCCATGTCGCGGGTCACCGCAATGGCGCCCTCGGCAATGATGTGCAAGCTGTTCTCGATATTGCCCTCGGCGATCAGCACCTCTTGATCGGCGAGACGCCGGCAAAAGGCGATGCCAGCCAGCGCTTGCACCTGAGCATCTGTCAGCCCATTCGTCAGCGGCGAGTGGCGAAGGTATGCAAAGTCACTCTCTTCAGTCATCGTTCCTATCCTCGATTCAGTCAAATCCAACAAGTCTAGCGATGCGCCAACTAGCGGTGCGCCAAGAAGTATCGCAGCAAGGCCTTGGTAGAGGCATCGTGCGGCTCGCTGACCTCACCCGCCTCGAGCTCACCGATAATCACGTTGGCGAGCTTCTTGCCCAGCTCAACGCCCCATTGATCAAATGAATTGATCCCCCAGATGATGCCTTGGGTGAAGATCTTGTGCTCATAGAGAGCGATCAGCGCACCCAGGGTCCGCGGACTGACCTGATCCATGAGGATCGTACTGGTTGGCCGATTGCCGTCAAATTGACGCTGCGGCGCCAGCCGATCCGCCTCGGCCTCGGAAAGCCCGGACGCGATCATCTCCTCTTTCGCCTCTTGCAGCGTTCGCCCCCGCATCAGGGCCTCGGTCTGCGCGATACAATTCGCGATCAGCAGCTCGTGATGCCGGCCAAGCGGGTGATGGCTCTTGATCGGCGCAATGAAATCGCAGGGGATCAGCTCGGTACCCTGATGGATCAGTTGATAGAACGCATGCTGGCCATCAGTGCCGGGCTGGCCCCAAACGACCGGGCCGGTATTGTAGTCGACGCGCTCACCTTCGCGGGTGACATGCTTGCCATTGCTTTCCATATCGCCTTGCTGAAAGTAGGCCGGAAAGTATTGCAAAGACTGATCGTAAGGCAGGATCGCTTGGGTCTTGGCAGCGGCGAAATTGACATACCAGACCCCCAGCAAGGCCAGGATGACCGGTAGGTTCCGCTCCAGCGGCGCCGAGCGAAAGTGCACATCCATCTCGTGCGCACCGGCGAGCAATTCAGCAAAACGCTCAAAACCCACCGCAATCGCAATCGGTAGCCCGATCGCCGACCACAGCGAGTAACGCCCACCGACCCAATCCCAGAACTCAAACATCTGATCGGTATCGATGCCGAACTCGGCGACCTGCTCGGTATTGGTCGAGACGGCGACAAAGTGGTTGCGCACGGCGGTGTCGTCACCGAGCCCATCGACCAGCCAGCGCCGCGCGCTTTGCGCGTTGGTCATGGTCTCTTGGGTGGTGAAGGTCTTGGAGGCGATGATGAAGAGCGTGGTCTCGGGATTCAGACCGCGCAAGGTTTCAGCCAGATGGGTGCCATCGACATTGGAGACGAAGTGCGGGCGCAGTTGATCGGACTGATAAGGACGTAATGCCTCACAGACCATCTTCGGCCCCAGGTTGGAGCCGCCGATACCAATATTGACCACATCGGTGATCGCCTGGCCGGTATGTCCCTTCCACTCGCCAGTGCGCACCCGCTCGCTGAAATCCTGCATGCGCGCGAGCACCTGATCGACCGCGGGCATCACATCCTCGCCGTCGACCAGCGTGCGCACCTGGGTGCGATTGCGCAACGCCGTGTGCAGCACCGCGCGGTCTTCGCTCAGATTGATCGGCTCGCCGGTGAACATCCGCTCGCGCCACTGCTCGAGGTCAACAGCGCGGGCCAGCTCGAACAGCAGCCGTAGCGTCTCCTCGGTGGCAATGTGCTTGGAGAAATCCAGATGCAGGCCAGCCGCATCCGCAGTCATCCGCTCGGCGCGGGCTGGATCATCGGCGAACAGATCGCGCATGTGCAGCAAGCGCATCTGTTGCCAGTGCTGTTGCAGGGCCTGCCATGCGGGGGTTGAGCTCACGAGTGCCATCTTTCGGACTCCCTCGGCTGAGTGGATGGTCGATGGATCGCGATTGTACGCTGGCAGCGTCCGGGATGCCGGTGCGTCTGCGCCTTTCTAACCACCATCCTCGACAACTCGGGCTACCACATCCAGCCTAACTTCAGCGAGGATGGCCAGGTTGCCGCTGACCCGAGGAGCATCCGCGCATGGCGCACACTGACCCCTTCGATCCGACTTACGGCTATGACCTCGACGGACTCTTGTGCATCCTGCCGCCGCAGGCACCTAACGACTTCGCCGAGGTCTGGCAACGACGCTACCAAGCGGCGCTTGAGGTTGACCCGGCCCTGCAGCTGAGCCCCTCGGCCTTTCAGCGCCCGGCCATGCGCGTTTGGGATGCTCATTATCACTCAACGGACGGGATCACCATCGGCGGCTGGCTGCTTGAGCCCGAGCAGGGTGCGCCGCGCCAGGGCTTTATCGTCGGCCACGGTTATGGCGGCATTGCGCAACCGGACTTCGCCCTACCCTGCGCCGATGCGGCTTACCTGGTGCCCTGTTTCCGCGGCATCGGGCGCAGTCGCCACCCCCCGATCTCCGACAACCCGATCTGGCATGTCCTGCACGACATCGATAAGCCGGACCGCTACATCATCGGTGGCTGTGCTCAGGATCTGTGGATTGGCGTGACCGCGCTGCTGACGCACTTCCCTGGACTCGCTGGACAGATCGGTTACATGGGGATCAGCTTCGGCGGTGGCATCGGCGCGCTGGCGCTGCCTTGGGATCAGCGCATTAGCTGCGGGCACCTGAATGTGCCGACCTTTGGTCATCAGCCTCTGCGCCTGCAATTGCCGACCACCGGCTCGGCCGCCTCGCAGCAGCGTTTCGCCCGTGAGCATGGTCACCTGTTGGAAACCTTGGCGTACTACGATGCAGGCTCGGCGGCACGCTTCATCCGGCAGCCGATGCATGTTGCGGCAGCGCTCTCTGATCCGTCCGTGGCGCCGCCGACCCAGTTTGCCATCTACAACGCGCTCGCAGGTCCCAAGCAGTTGTTCGTGTTGGCCACCGGTCATGCCGAGAATCCGGCGCGAATCGCTCAAGAGTACAACCTGCTCGACGCCTTAACGAGGTTCTTTTGCGGCAATGAATCGCGAGTACCACCGCTGGCATAGTCCCCATCTCGGTCGTGACATGGAACTGCTGGTGTTCGGCCATGCCGGCGCCAAGGTGCTGGTCTTTCCGACCCGCGACGGACGCTTTCATGAGTACGAAGACCTGCGCATGACCGAAGCGCTCGGGCACAAGCTTGAGGCCGGGCAGTTGCAGCTTTACTGCGTCGACAGCCTCGATTGGGAGAGTTTCTACTGTCACTGGGCGCATCCAGAGGGCCGCATTCAGCGTCATCAGGCCTTTGAGGAGTACATCCTCAACGAGGTGCTGCCGCTGATGGCGAGCAAGAACGGCCATCCCTGCACCATCGCCCATGGTCTGAGTTTTGGCGCCTTCCATGCGGCCAATATCGCCTTTCGCCACCCGCACCTGTTCCAGAAGCTCAGCGCCTTTTCTGGGCGGTACGATCCCACGCTCAATGTCGAGAGCTTCCGCGATCTGCTCGACGGCTATCGCAACGAGCTAATCTACTATCACTCGCCAGCGCAATACTTGCCTGGACTTGATGGCTGGCGGCTGGAGGCCTTGCGGCGGATGGATATCGTGCTGGTCATTGGCCGCGATGACCCCTTCCTCGACAACAATCGTCACATCAGCCGCATCCTCTGGGAAAAGGGCGTCTGGCATGCCTTGCACGAGTGGGATGAGCGCGCCCATAGCGGCTACTACTGGCGGCGGATGGCACCGCTCTATCTCTGAGTCGTGCTCCATCCGGCGCACCCTTGAGGATCAAGCGACCCGATGCGGCCCGCAACGGCGCTCGATGAACAGACTGTTGCCTGCTTGTTGCTTGGCCATGTGCTTTGCATCCGCGGCCATGGTGGCGACATCGTGGAAGGAGTCACAGCAGTCTGGATCGGGCCGCACCGCTCCCAGCGAGAGGCTGAGAAAGGGGAAGAACACCCGAGTGCCTTGGCGATCCTCACCCCAGAGGCCGCCGTTCTCGCGGTCGGTTGCGTTGTAGAAGCCCGGTGCCTGCGCCTCGAAGGTCGCGAGGATGCGCCGACAGCGCGTCTCCCAATCGTCATCCTCGAACAGGATCACGAAATCATCGCCGCCCACATGGCCGACGAAATCGCCCAAGGTGCCACATTCGCTCAACAAGAGCGTTGCCACCGCGAGGATCACTTCATCCCCCTTGCTGTAGCCATAGGCATCGTTGAACGGCTTGAAGTGGTCCAGATCGACGTAGACGACCACAAACGCACGCCCTTTGCGCAGCCTAGCGTTGATCTGCTGATTGATCGGGACGTTGCCCGGCAGGCCGCTCAACGGATTCGCATGCCGCGCCGTTTGCAGTTGCAAGGCGGTGATCTCGCGCAGCAGATCGACCATGTAGCCGACTCCCAGGTAGCGGCCGTTGCGCGTGATCAGGAAGTCGGTCTGGGCATGGCTTTGGTTGTCATCGGTGAGCTTCTGACTGACCTCACTGATCGGCGTGTCGTGCTCGACCATCACCGGCCTGGCATCCATGAAGAGCCGGATCGGTTTGCGGCCATGCAGATCGCGTCCGTAGCGGCTGAGGAAGAGATTCATAAAGTCCATTCGCCGCACCAGGCCAAGGGGTTTGCCCTTTTCCACGACCGGTAGGGTCTGCAGTTGGCGCGCAGCATGAAAGACCTCGCCGACCTCCTCGACGCTATAGTCCGCGCTCACAGGTGGGATCTCGGTGGCCAGTCCGGCGACCGCCGCCGTCTGCGCGTCGCTCAGGCCGTCATCGGAGTCGGCCGCGCCGCAAAACAGCTTTTTGCGCAGCCGCTTCTTCGGCGCTGGATCGAACGCGCCGATTGTGGCGCCCTGCAGGAGCGGGATACCGAGCGCCTCGGCGGTGCGCAGCGTCTGCTCGGTGTCGATCCCGGTGGCGATGACCAACGCATTGAAACGCCGCGCCACATCCAGAGTGGCGCGGGCGAAATCAAGGTTAGGCACCGGTGATCGCAGGAGGTCGATCTGGCCGCGGCCCAATTCGATATAGCCTGGGCGCAGTGCCTGCACGGCGAGGAGCCCGCCATGCGTATCGCCGAAGCCGCACAGCATCATCTGGATGCCGAGCGCCCGCAGATCGGCAAACAATCGACTCCATGCTTTCAAACTGGACTGGTGGGCGCGGTGCTCGGAGAGCCCCAGTACAAGCCTGTCCGGCTCCAACCCCGCTTGTGTCAAGGTGTCCTGCAGCCGATCAGCGCAAAAGCCGGGGTCGGAAAGCGCCACTCGCCTGAGCCGATAGAACAGTTTGCCGCCGAGTCCTTGCGCCTGGAATTGCGTGGCAAGACTGTTCAGGGCCGCCAGCGTCAGCTGCGCCGAGCGCCCACAGTGCTCGGCCACGCCGAACAGGGTCAAGGGTAGGCGGAGCGGGCTGTCAGTGGGTCCGCTGACCTGGCCACGGTAGCCATGTGGGTCGCGCAGTCGCAGCTCGGCAATCGGCGCGAAGGCGGGCGTCAGCGATTGCCGCGCCAAGATTCGATCCAGATCCTGCACCGAGGCGTTATCGATTGAATCGCTCGTGCTCGGATCATCGTAGTGCGCAGGGCTAGTCCCTGTATTGATGTCGTCTGGGAGGCTCAAGTCAGGGTGTTCCAGCACGAGGACGACGAGTCGCTACGATAGCAGAGCTGCATGGCTGCGCTCAAATTCCGTATGCAAAAACACTGTCATCGTCATTAAACGCGGGCATCCATTGTTAAGATCAGCTGGCGCGCCCTATTGTCATCTTTCCTTCATATACCCTTTATCTGTTCGTCATTCGGCTTGTGTAGGCTAGCGCCCTCTTAAAATCCATATCAAATAACTCGACAATAGAGTTTCCCCATGAGCCGATCTCATCACATTGCAATCTTTGCCCTCCTCACACTTGCTTCCGTCGACAGTTCAGCACAATGCACTGAAGGCGGAACTGAGGATTCACCGACGCTGACCTGCACCTCAACAGCCAGCGGCAACATCGCAGACAACCGAAACAATCTGTCGGTGACCGTCGAAAGCGATGCGCAGATCGTCCGCACAACAGGACGCCCGGTGCAACTCGGCGGATCGGATCAGTCGGTCGACAATCAAGGGCTGATCGAAAGTGGCGACGATGACGCGATCCGCGGGACGGGCGCGAACTTGATGATCGACAATTCCGGTACCATTCGCGGTGGTGACCGGGGTATTCGCCTGCAGGACAATGCTGACAATTTCACTCTGATTAACCAGGAAAGCGGTGAGATCTTCGCGCGCCGTCAGGCCGTTCGGCTGGACAATGGCGACGCACTCGAAAATGCCGACATCACCAATTATGGCCTGATCGAAAGCATCGATGGTCGTGCCATCCAGAGCCGCGGACCGGGCGGCACTGTGCTCAACCACGGCACGCTACGGGGCGGCGAGGAAGTGGTCGAAGCGCGCGAGGATTTCACCATCGAGAACCATGGCACGATCGCCATCCGCGGGCTGGAATGGGACGCAACGACCCGCAGCTGGTCCATAGACGGCTCGATCGCAACCGATGATGAGGATGGCGTGCAGTTCGCCAGCGGCACGGCGGATAACCACGGCGTAATCCTCGGCACCGATGACGGGATCGACATCGATGAGGGACGGGTGCACAACCATGCGACCGGGGTGATCGTCTCCACCGGGTCCGCAAGTGACCCAATGGCTGGTGGCAGCGGCATCGACGTGGATGCCTTATTCGAGCCCACGCTCGGTGATATCCGCACCGCAGGCCCGCTGACCATCATCAACGAAGGTTATATCGAAGGCGTCCGCGCCATCGGCACGGATGAAGCCAGCACCTCTGAAATCACAATCGAGAACAGCGGTACCCTGCGAGGCCGGTCCGGCACCGCCATCGAACTTGCACCCGATCAGGGCAATAGCAGCCTATTGCTGACCGGCAACAGCGAGATCTTTGGCGATGTGATCTTTGGCGGCGGCGATGACCTGTTGACTGTGGAAGGGCTGACCTCGGGCCTGCTGATCAACAGCCTCTTCGACGGCGGCGCAGGCAACAATAGCGTTTTCTTCAACGACTACGTTCTATCCGACCTCCTGTCCTTTAAGATCAGCGATGATCTCATCAATCTTTCTTTTGGAATCATGAATAATGGGGTGCTCTCAGGACAATTCAGAAATTTCGACACATGGTCCTTTTCAAATGATGGCTCCTTCTCCACCCAAGAACTCGCAAGTCGGTTTATGACTCCGATGACTCCGGTGCCAACACCAGCGATATTGCCCCTTTTCGTCCTTGGGCTTGCCGGTATTTGGGCCAGCCGAGTGCGCCTAACGTTCGACTTGTTTGCCATCGGCCTCGCCGGAATCGGCATCACGCGTCAGCGCGCGCAGTTTGACCGAAAGCGCCACAGCGCTGCTTAACAATTCCATACCGAGGGTTCAGCCTAAAAACCGTGCAATCGATGAGGCTGATGATCTGCAGACGGATGCACTCGGCCTTATCGGTCAAGCGTCATCGGTGACAAGAGGATGAAGATTAATCGCCAGTTCACGCAACTGTCACGGATCACTGTCAAACTCTCCAGTCAATCTCATCGCAGACGAGGGTACCAGGAGATGGAACGCTTTGCAGACGAGCTAGACCTTGCCCAATATCAGACAGATCTGATGACGATGTCGGCGATTACTGCCATTCGGCGACAGTTCGAGGCCGATGCTGGTCGCAAAGACTGCCGCGACTGCGGCGCACCGATTCCGCCAGCTCGGCTCCTGCACGTCCCTGGGGCGCATCGATGCAGGCTCTGCCAGGAGCGCCATGAACGCCGGTCGAGTCAGCATTGATTCCGAACTCAGCCTGCGAATCGAGTCCAGAGCCAATGAATCCGCACTTTGGCTCAGGCTCTTTCAACGGCCAGACCCAGGAGGGTCCTGCAATGCTCCCGCCTGGGTATCAGGAAAACACGGGGGTTAATGCCAGGCTCGAGACGCATCTCGAGACCTATTCTGCGCCGCCTTCGGCGCTGTTTATCACTCACGCACACTTCGATCACATCGGCAGTCTTGAAGGGCTCTATTATCGAGAATGTTGACTGATCCAGTCAGTGACTGATCTCATCAGCTAAATGCGCCGCTCCTGAGACAAGGCCGATCGAGCACTGGCCCAGTCGCTGCTTGAGCACGCCCACGAGGCCCTGCGACGCTATCAAGCCTGGCTCGACGCCAACCACCAGCTCACCCAAGGCATCTACTTCTGGGCCCATCCCTACGAGTCCGGGGTCGAGAACGCACCGCGCTTCAGCAACACCGACGAGAGCTCCCTGCGCGACACCCGCGCGTTCGCCGCCACCGATTTCAGCAGCTACGTCCTGCTGCAGCTCGACGCCCTCGCGCAGATGGCGCCGCGTCTGGACCAGGCCGCCGAGGCCACCGCCTTCGAGGCCAAGGCGGCCGTCCTGCGCGCCCTTGCGCCACATCCTGGTCGATGGCGTCGAGGAGGTCAGCGGCTCTAGAGCCAACCGATCCCAGAAAAAGAGTCGTGCCGAGGCGTCTTACCCCAAGGTCGTTGAAGGGGAAAGAACACCCAATGACCTTGGCGATCCCCACCCAGAGGCCGCCGTTCTCGCGGTCTGTTGCCTTCCACCACTGGCAGGGTTTGCAGTTGGCGTGCAGCATGAAAGACCTCGCCGACCTCCTCGACGCTATAGTCCGCGTATACGGGTGGGATCTCGGTGGCCAGTCCGGCGACCGTCGCCGTCTGCGCCTCTACAAGCCCGAGATCGGAGTCTGCAGCGCCGCAAAAGCGTTTTTTGCGCAGCCGCTTCTTCGGCGCAGGATCGAGCGCGCCGATAGAGTTGCCCTGCAGAAGCGGGATACCGAGCGCCTCGGTGGCGCGCGCGAAATCAAGATTGGGCACCGGTGATCGCAGGAGGTCGATCTGGCTGCGGCCGAATTCGATATAGTCTGGACGCCGTGCCTGCACGGCGAGGAGCGCGCCATGACTGTCGCCGAAGCTGCACAGCATCCATTGGATACCCAGGAGACCGTCTTCGAGACCATGCAGGCCGAATTCAACTCAAGACGCTGGACAAGCGCGTGCCCTTGAAGACCACCTTCTTCGCCCAGCATGACGAGGACGCGCACGCCTTCCTCAAAGCTGTCTTCCAGTTACCGGGGGGCATCCTCCCGGATCACCACCGTCAGGAACTGCGGATGCGCCTCGACGGATTGGCGAACCACCGATCGCAACAAGCGCTCATCGCGCTTTGCGACTGCCTGAATACCCAGCAGGTGGCCTACCCCGGCAGCGAGCTACGGCTTGTTTTTGAGGCTAGCTTCTGGCTCGACATTTTCCCAGAATTCACGCTATGAAGTTCATTCACGCCGCCGACATCCATCTCGACAGTCCGCTCTCGGGCCTCACGGCCTACCCGAATGCGCCCGTTGACCTTCTGCGCACGGCAACCCGGCGCGCATTCTCGCGCCTTGTCGACGAGGCCATTGAGGAAGCCGTGTCATTCGTGATCATCGCCGGCGACCTCTATGACGGAGCTTGGAAGGATTTCAACACCGGCATCTTCTTTTGCGGCGAGATGGGGCGGCTTCATCGGGCTGGCATCCCCCTGTACCTGCTTCACGGCAATCATGATGCCGAAAGCGAGATGACGAAGAAGCTCCTACTTCCCGACAACGTCCAGGTTTTCGGGAGTCGACAAGCGACCACGTTCCATCTCGAGGACTTAGGTGTCGCCCTGCACGGGCACAGCTTCCGCACAGCATCCATCACCGAGAATCTCGCCGCCGGCTATCCGGACCCGATCGCAGGCGTCCTCAACATCGGGGTGCTGCACACGGCGCTGGAAGGCAACGCCGCCCATGCCAACTACGCACCTTGCTCAATGTCGGACTTGGCCGCGCGCGACTACGATTACTGGGCACTGGGTCATGTGCATGAGTACGCCATCTTGCGCGAGAACCCCTGGGTCGTCTTTCCGGGAAACCTGCAGGGTCGCCATGTCCGCGAGTGCGGTCCCCGTGGCGCCGTTATGGTGACGGCAGACGAAGGAGGGGTGAGACGCGTCGAGCGCCTTCTAGTGGACGTGCTGCGCTGGGAGGTTGTCGAGGTAGACGCTAGCATGGCCCGCACCATGGACGAGGTCGTGCGAGCCGTCGGTGAGGCATTGGAGGACGTGCTCGACAATCACGAAGGGTATCCCATCGCGCTGCGAATACGTCTCACAGGCCAAACTCCGGCCCACGGGGAGCTGTTTGGCCGCGAGACCCAGCTACGCGCCGAAGTGTTAGCCCAGGCAGCGGCAGTAGGCGAGGATCGCCTCTGGATAGAAAAGATTCGGGTCGAGACCACTTCGCCGTTCGCCGGAGAGAGGCTGCGTGCCCGCGCCGACGCCGTCGCCGACCTTGCCGTCCTCCTTGATTCGGCACCGAACGACTCGGAGCTGCTGGAGGCTATGGCCAAGGAACTGCGCATCCTCGTGGATCGGGCGCCCCCGGAGCTCAGGCAATTGATGCCCGAGCTCGACAGCATCCGGTCCGGCGAACTGGAGAATCTTATTCGTGAGGTCACCCCAGGCCTCGTCGCCCACATCATGACAAACAGCTGAAGCCTGCGATGCGCATCGCCCGAATCGATCTAACCCGTTATGGGCATTTCACCGACAAACAGCTCGAACTGCCTCGGTCCGAGGCGGACTTCCACCTTCTGGTGGGCGCCAACGAGACCGGCAAGTCGACCCTGCGAAGCGCCATCCTCGATCTGCTGTTCGGGATCGAGATGCGCTCTCCATACAACTTTCTCCACGCCTACACAGACATGCGTCTCGGCGCCCTGGTGCAGCAAGGCGAAGAGGCGCTCGACTTCCGGCGAACCAAGCGGCGTAGCCGTACTCTTCGGGACGCGGACGACGCTGCGCTCCCAGACACCTCACTCACCCCCTTCCTCGGTGGCGTCGAGCGTGGATTCTTCGAGCAGATGTTCGGGCTTGATCACGAACGACTGGTCGCCGGCGGACAGAACATCCTCAGCGCCCGCAGTGACGTGGGCCAGATTCTGTTCCAGTCCGCGGCCGGGATCGCCCAGTTCGGCGATGTGCGCGACGCATTCGAGTCCGAGATGAACTCGTTGTGGGCCAAGCGCTACTCTGGCGAACGCGAGTACTACATCGCCGCCGATGAACTATCCCGGGCCAAGGATGCGCTCAAGGAAGCGACCATGCAGACCCGGGAATGGGTATCGGCCCGCAACGACAAAGAGCGCTTGGAGCAGGAGGCCGCAGACTTGCGAAAGCGCCATGAGCAGCTGGCGCGGCAGAGCGCACGCCTGCAGCGCGCGCGACGGACGGCTCCGATCATCAATGCTCTGCGCGAGCGGGAGACGGATCTCCAGGCTCTTGGTCCGGTCAGGATTCTGCCAGAAGATGCCGCCAACCGGCTCGCCGAGGCGGAGCGGCACAAGGCGATCGCCGCTAGTGCCCGGAAACTCCATGAGAAACAGGCGACTGAGAAAGAGGATGCCCGTGAAAGTCTCCGACCGGACAAGGCGGTTATGGTCCTTGGCCAGGACATCGAGTCCCTCGCTGCTCAGCGTGAACAGGTCCGCAACCACCCTGGTGACGTGGATAAGCGCAGGGAGGAGGCTCGGGCTCACTGGAAAACAGTGGAGACGCTTCTGCAGCGCCTGGGATGGCCAAGCATGGATGAAGACAACCTGCTGGCAAGACTCCCATCGCAAATTTCGCGTGAAAACGCAGAGGCTCTGATCCGCGACCACCACACCCTTGAACAGGGCGTGAAAAGTGCCCGCCATCATCGGGACGACAAAGCGGAAGAGATCAAGAGAATCGACTTGGAGCTGGCCAGGCTTCCGTCCACAGTGCTGCCGGCTAAGCTGGTTACTGCCCTGGCGCATGCCCAAGGATTGGGCGACGTGGCGACGCAGGAACAGCGCCTTGCCGATGCCGTGAAACGGGCGGAAAGAGCACTTGACAAGACACTCCCAGCGCTAAGCCCCTGGCAGTCAGAGCCGAGGCGCCTTCGCAACCTTTCGCTACCGGGGAGCAACGAAATCGAAGCCCTCAGAGAGGACCGCAACAGGCTCAAGGGTGATCTCCAGCGCCTTGAGCGCGACATCCATGGATACCAATCACGCCTGTCAGGTTTGGACCTGGAGATCGACCAGTATGAGGCGACTCACAAGCCGGTCACCCTGAGTGAGCTCCAAGGCGCACGGGATCGGCGTGACAGGCTGTGGCGTGAGATACGCGATGGCACTGAATCTTTGCTGGTCACTGCAGACCGCTACGAGGGTTTCGTGGCTGAGGCCGACAGCCTCGCGGATCGCCGCCACGATAAGGCCGAAGAAGCCGCCACACTGCAGTCCAAGCAGGATGAGCGAGCGCGCATCCAGCAGCAGCTCGAACGCGACCTGAGCGACGTTGCAGGAATCCGTAAGCAGCAGCAGGCGACCCAGAAGGAATGGGCGGCGCGCACCGAGGCACTTGGCTTAAAGGAAATGACCCTGGAGCAGATGGGACCCTGGTGCATCGCGCGTGACAAGTTTCTTTCCGCCGACGAGCACCTGATGGAGTCGAGGGAACAGGTGGAGAGTCTCCGCCACCAGGTTGACGCCGCACGCAAGGCGCTCGCCGGCGCTCTAACGCCAGCCCCCGATCCCGGCGAGTCCCTCGCCTCGCTGGTGCATCTGGCCTCCACCCAAGTGGACAGGGCAAAACAGGCGCAGACACGACGCAAGGCGCTGGAAGATCAGCGCACGGCGGCCGAGGCAGCCCTCGAATCTTTAGACCAGCGCCTCACGCAGGCCATGGAGAAACTCGAACGCTGGCGCGACGGATGGGCGAGTTGCCTGGACAGGCTTAACCTGCCTACCGAAACCGATACGGAGGCTGCCGAGCGAGCGCTTTCGATCCTCGCCGACATGAACGACCATCTGAGCAAAAGGCGTGAACTGCGCGATGCCCGGATCAGGCCCATGGAGCGCGATCTGCAGCGCTTTTCCGAGGCCGCGAAAGGATTGGCTCGGGAACTGGACCCTGCGCTCAGGGAGCGGGCACCCGAGGATATCGCTCGCATCCTTTCAGAGCGTCTCGCACAGGCGCGGCATGACGCGAAAGACCATGAACGTCTGACCAAAGAAATCGAGACCGCGCGTCGAGATGCGGAGCGCGAGACCAGAAAGCAAATGGAGGCGCAGGCCGCCATCGAACCGTTGCTCGCCGAGGCGAATGCCGCGGACAACGACGCCCTGCGCAAGGCGATCACCCGCTCCGATCAGGCGCGAACCCTCGAAAACGATATTGCCAAGCTAAAGCGCAGCTTGAGCGAAGGGTCCGACGGACTGACGCGGGAAACGCTGGAGACGGAACTGGCGGAGCTGGAGATCGGTGCGATTCCTGGCGAGCTGGAGGTCCTGCGTCAGGATCAAGAGAAACTCGTCGAGAAGCAACGCGAGAACGCCGCGGCATTGACCACCGCTGAGGCTGAATTTCGGCTTATCGCCGGCCAGGATGATGCCGCGCGTGCCGAGGCACAGCGTCAGGAGGCACTTGCACGGATGGGAAATGCCGTCGAGCGGTATCTACGCACCTATACCGCCGCCCGTTTGCTGCGGTGGGCCATCGAGCGCTACCGGGAAGAACGCCAGGGCCCGATGCTCGCTCGCGCCGGTGAGATCTTCGCCGGGTTCACGCTAGGCTCTTTCGACCGGCTCGTCGTGGACTACGAGGGGGATACGCCGGTCCTCTATGGACAACGTCGGAGCAGAGAGCGAGTCGCCATCGAAGGCATGAGCGACGGGACACGCGATCAGCTATACCTAGCCCTACGCCTTGCGGCCCTGGAGCTACACCTGGAGCAGTCCCAGCCCATGCCTTTCATCGCCGATGATCTATTCATCAACTGGGACGAAAATCGCGCTAGTGCTGGCTTCGCCGCCTTGGAGGACTTATCGAGGCGCACCCAGGTCTTCTTTCTCACGCACCACGACCATCTGGTGCCGCTTGCTCAACGCGTCATCGATGGGCGTTTGAATGTCATTAACCTCGCGTAATGCGGCCAAGGCGGTGATCAGGGTAAATTTGGAACAACGACGGCGCTAACCTCGGAAGCGGGCAGCTGGGATTAGCATGGTTTCATGAGAGCCCAACGCCCAATGACATCCGATGATCAAACCGAAGTCGACCTTGCCCTCGACCAAGGCCTGGTCCAGATCGAAGTTCTCAGCAGCGCGGGCTGGGATCTTCGGCTCGGCACGGATGAAACGATGCAACGCATAGAAGCGCAGGTGGTCCTCGTCGTTCTTGAGCGATCGCTCTAATGCCCCTCGTCAACCACACCGAGGCATTGCCCATGTCCCGTCAAGACCGCTCCCTGTCCTCACGCGAACTGCTGAACCGCATTGGCCTGAATGAGGACGCGCCGAACAGCCTGCTTCAGGATGAGTCTTCAGATCCTAGTGTCGTTGCGATCTCCGCTGCCCGCAACGAACATCAGGGCCGGCCCGGCAATCAGGCCCCAGATCACCAAGAATAGCCAGCTACCGCTGAGGAGCTCATCGAATCCGTAGGTCGAGCCGGCCAATGCCGCGAAGCCGGCAGCAATCGCGATACCAATCAAGAGAGGCAGCATATCTGTACCCTTCATACAACAAGTGTTGACTCAACATTAGTATCTGCTTAAATATTAAGCAAGCGATAAAGCCCCCTATTTCAGCGATTGTCACAATTTTTTGCGAACAAGCATGGATTGTTACAGGCGGCTACAACTGAAAACCTAGGCCGCCGACAGCTGATGCATGTACGCAACAGAAACGTCAGAAGTCGCTTTTTTGCGACTTCCGTAGCTGGAATTAGATCGCCGACATCGTTCAAAACAGGTGTCGCAGGCGCCAGCCTAAGAAGTCAAGACAGCACTGGATGTACCCGCTGAGGGACTCAGCACCCATAATGGATATCAACCGACTGATGGGCGCCCGCCTAGCCAACGCGAACCGGGCCTGCGTTCAACCGATAGTGGAGCCAGCATGCTGTCCGAAACCGATTCCTTGCACCGCTTCGTGTTCGAGCATTCGCGTGTGCGCGGCGAACTCGTCCGACTTGATGCAGCCTGGCAAGCGGTGCTCGAGCGGCACAACTATCCAGAGGCCGTCAAGCAGCCGCTCGGCGAAGCCTTGGTCTCCGTCCTGCTGCTCACCGCAACACTGAAGCTTGAGGGCTCGCTGATCTTACAGGCTCAGGGAGAAGGCCCGATCCGCACCCTGGTCGCCCAAGCCACGCATGAGGGAACGGTGCGAGGACTCGCACGCTGGGAGGGTGATATCAAAGGCGGTGATTTACAGGCGCTGTTTGGGAAAGGGCAGCTGGTCCTGACCATCAACGCCAAGCATCGCGACCGCTACCAGGGTATTGTGCCGCTTGCGGGCGCGGGCATCGGCGCTGCACTTGAGGGCTACTTTGCCTCCTCCGAACAACTGCCATCCCGCTTCTGGCTCGCGGTCAACGACAAGCGCGCGGTCGGCATGATGCTGCAGCGTCTGCCAGGCCCAACTGACGATGAAGATGACTGGAACCGCGCCGTCATCCTCGCTGACACCCTGCGGCCCCGTGAACTGCTGCAACAATCAACCCCGGATCTACTGCGGCGCCTGTTTCACGAAGAAGACCTGCGCCTATTCGAGCCCGAGCCTGTTGCGTTCCGCTGCGGCTGCTCGCGCACGCGGGTCGCCGACAACCTCCGCGCCTTGGGGCGTCACGAAATCGACAACATCATCGCCGAGCAAGGTCTAATCGAGGTCACCTGCGAATTCTGCAACCGCGGCTATCAGTTCGACGCTGTCGATGCCAGAAGCCTATTTACCGGCGTGGTTAACGCAAGCGCGCCTCCGGCACAGCAGTAGGGTCGCAAAGGCGACAGCTAGCCGCATGGTATGCTGCTCGGTACGCTGTTTTCGTCGGCACTGCCGTTTTAACCTGCTGTCTGCGCGAGATACAATCCATGTCCTACCTGCTGGTCCTCTACTACAGCCGCTACGGAGCCACTGCCGAGATGGCGCGACAGATCGCGCGCGGTTCAGAGGAGGCTGGTCTCGAGGCGCGCTTGCGCACCGTGCCACCAGTCTCGACCCTCTGCGAGGCAACCGCGGACTCGATCCCTGAGTCTGGCGCACCCTATGCCGCGCTCGACGATCTACGCGATTGCAGTGCGCTCGCGCTTGGCAGCCCGACGCGCTTTGGCAATATGGCCGCCGCGCTGAAATATTTCCTTGACGGCAGCTCATCGCTTTGGCTCTCTGGCGCTCTCGGCGGCAAACCGGCTGGCGTCTTCACCTCCACCTCCAGCCTGCATGGAGGCCAAGAAACCACGCTGCTCTCGATGATGCTGCCGTTGATGCACCACGGGATGCTGCTGATGGGACTCCCCTACAGCGAAACCGGACTGATCCATACCCAAGCCGGAGGAACACCTTACGGACCTTCCCACGTCGCCGGCATCAATAACGATCAACCGCTGAGCGAGATCGAGCGCGATCTCTGTCAGGCGCTCGGTCGCCGCTTGGCCACCACAGCCGCGGCACTCAAGCGCTGAGATCGCGGTGCACCAGCGGTATCCACCGCAGCTCCCGCTCGCACTGCGCCAGCCCGAGCCACGCGGTCTCGATGGCTTCATCGCGCACGGCAACGGTGCTGCCGTAGCCGCGGTTCGGCAATGGGCCGATGGCAGCGGCGAGCCTTACATCTACCTCCACGGCGGCGCTGCAAGTGGGAAGTCGCAACTCCTAGTCTGCGCTGCAGGCGAGGTCCGCCAGCGTGGGCTCGGTGTCGTGTACCTGCCCTTGGACACGCCGCGACTGACACCCGCCGTGCTCGATGACCTCGAGCAGCGCGATGCCATCCTGCTCGACGCCTTGCAGGCGATCGCGGGCAATGCGGTCTGGGAGCAGGCGGTATTCAATCTGTACAACCGGGCACGCGATGCCGGCCGACGTTTGCTCGCGGCTGCGCGCCAGCCGGCCGGCCGACTCGGCATTGGGCTGCCCGATCTCGCCTCTCGACTCACCGCCGGCGCCAGCTATCACCTGCGGCCACTCAGCGACGCCGGCCGCGCTGAACTGTTGCGCATTGGCGCCGAGCAGCGTGGGCTGCGCTTTGGCGAGGCGATGATCAGCTACATCCTGAGCCGCTGCCCACGCGATCCGGGCGCACTTTCCACACTCCTCGACGACATCGACCGCGCCGCGTTGGCTGAGCAACGTCAGCCCACAATCCGCTCGATCGGCCGACTCCTCGAGCGACTCGAGCACCCAGAGACCCATTCCGCGACGGTCACCGCGTCATCAGAACAGCCCTTAGACCAGTCCAGGGACCACACAGCCAACCCCAATCGCACCTAAGGCAGCAGCGCCAATCAATAATGATCGGCCTGATCCGGGCCAATATCACGCCGAACATTGAGCCTGCGCAATAGAACCCCGCCCGGAACCTTGAACCCATGCCGGCGACTTGCTTTGATACCAGACCAATGTCAGGGCTTCTGCATCAGATTGCCCATGCACCAGCAAAGGCTCAGGCCCTGATCGACTGCACCGATCGACTGCGACCCCAAGCCCGCCTAGCGGGCCATACCATAGAGATCACAGCATGGCCTTGATCGATTGTCCGGAATGCGGCGGCCAGGTCTCAGACCGCGCTCCTACTTGTCCACACTGCGGCGTTCCCATCGTTGCCGCCAGCACGGCATATGCCGCACCACAGGCCGACCCGCAGCTCGCCCCTGCGCAAGGGTCCCTTACAGATCCCCAGAGCGCGACCTATACCCGCGCCGATCTGAACGATTACGAGACCGTCGAGCCGTTTAAGCTGCGTATTGCCGGTCGCCCGATCCCGATCGCCGCCCTCCTGTTCTGGGGTGGCATGGTGTTCGGCGTGATCGTCAAATACGCATTGCCCCCAGCCGCAGACGCAGAGCCCGAGCTCTGGCGACGACTGCCTTGGGCGATGATCTGGCTCGGCGTGCTCTGGTTTGCGGTTACCGAGTTCGGCGCCTTGATCAAGAACAAGCTCAAGAAACGCTGATCTTCCGTGGTCTTAGGGCTGGGCCAGCGCGATACTGCGCGGCTCGGCCCAGCGACAGAGCGTAGCCCCCCTGGCGAACAGCTACGCACACACAGTCCTTAACACCGAGAACGTCAGGGCTTAACGAGTCGCTGATGGACATGCGTCCGTCGCATCGGTCGTGTATCGTCGGGCCTGAGGTCCAACGCAGCACTCCCTCTCCTCGCCTAATACGGGAAGACCGATGCCAATCATCGCTACACAACCCAGTGTCCGCGTCGTCACGCTCCGGATCGACGGTCAAGATCTGTCGGCGCGCGAAGACGAGACCATCATCGAAGTCTGCCGAGAGAACAAGATCCCCATTCCCAGCCTCTGCTGGATGGAAGGGCTGTCCGTGGTCGGCGCCTGTCGCCTCTGCATGGTTGAGGTCGCCGGCCAGAATCGCCTGTTCGCGGCCTGCGCCACCCGTGTCACCGAAGGCATGGAAATCACCACTAACTCCGAGAAGCTCCAGCGCTATCGGCGCATCCTGGTCGAGCTGCTGTTTGCCGAGCGCAATCACATCTGCTCGGTGTGCGTCTCCAACGGCCACTGCGAGCTGCAATGGCTGGCCACGACTTGCGGCGTCGACCATGTGCGTATGCCCTACCGTAATCAGGGCTACGCACTCGATAGCACCCATGAGATGTTCCGCCTCGATCACAACCGTTGCGTGCTCTGCACCCGCTGCGTGCGCGTCTGCGACGAGATCGAAGGCGCCCACACCTGGGATGTCATGGGTCGCGGCAGCGACTGCCAAGTGATCACCGATCTCGCCAAACCCTGGGGTGAAAGCGACACCTGCACCAGCTGCGGCAAGTGCGTGCAGGTCTGTCCGACCGGCGCCCTGGTCAAACAGGGCACTTCCGTCGGTGAGATGGTCAAAGATCAGCACTTCCTGCCGATTCTTGCTCGACGGAGGACCGCACGATGAGCGCTCAGCCCGCAGCCACCGCAGCCACCGCAGCCACCTTAGAGGCTGGCCAGCCAACAGCCGATGCTCAAGCACCGCTCGGGATCTCCGCCAGCAGCGGCGGAAAGAAGATCACCGTCGCCACCATCTGGCTGGACGGCTGTTCTGGGTGCCACATGTCGTTCCTCGACATGGACGAGCGCCTGGTCGAGCTGGCACAGAGGATCGACATCGTCTATAGCCCCTTGGTCGATGCCAAGACATTGCCCGAGCAGGTCGATGTCGGCATCATCGAAGGCTCGATCAGCAACGAGGAAGACCTGCACAAGGCCAAGCTGTTTCGCGAGCACTGCAGGCTCCTGATCAGCCTTGGCGACTGCGCAGTCAATGGCAACATCCCAGCGATGCGCAATCCGTTCAAGCTCGATAGCGTCTACGAGCGTGCCTATCTCGAGAACGTGAACCTGAATCAACAGATCCCGACTCAAGGCGTTCCAGCCCTATTGCAGATCGTCAAGCCCGTGCATGGCGTGGTTGATGTCGATGTTTTCATCCCAGGCTGCCCGCCGCACGCCGACACCATCCATTACGTGCTGAGCGAGTTGCTCGAAGGCCGCACGCCCGAACCGCTGCGCATGACCCGATTCGGCGCTTGAGCACAGGCCGAGCCTGCTTCAGCATCCGCGATCACGATGCGCGCTGACGCCCAGCGAAGCGCATCGCGCAACCCCTATAATGCCTGACGCCCTGGACTAAGCGACCATGAGCCGAACCATCAGCATCGACCCGGTCACCCGCATTGAGGGCCATGCCCGCATCTCGCTGCAGCTCGCCGACAGCGGCGAGGTCGAAGACGCCAAGTTCCATCTGACCCAATTCCGCGGCTTCGAAAAGTTCTGCGAGGGCCGCCCCTACCGTGAGATGCCGGCGCTGACCGCTCGCACCTGCGGCATCTGCCCAGTCAGCCACTTGCTGGCCTCGAACAAGGCCTGCGACGACCTGCTCGCGGTGACCATCCCGCCGACGTCCGAGAAGCTACGCCGGATCATGAACCTCGCGCAGCTACTGCAGTCGCACGCGCTCTCGTTCTTCCATCTGTCATCGCCGGATCTGCTGCTCGGCTGGGATTCTGATCCGGCCAAGCGCAACATCTTTGGCGTCATGGCCAAAGACCCCGAGTTGGCCAAGCAAGGCATCAAGCTGCGCCAGATCGGCCAGACCATCATCGAGATCCTCGGCGGCAAGAAGATCCATCCGACCTGGGTGGTGCCAGGCGGCGTCAGTGAGCCACTCGATAGCGAGAAACGCGAGGCGATGCTGAGGATGCTGCCCGAAGCGCTGACCATCGCCAAGGACACCTATGGCCTGTTCAAGACCATGGTGCCCAAGTTCCAGGACGAGGTCGAGCACTTCGGCACCATGCAGACCCTGTTCCTGTCGCTGGTCTCGAACAAGGGCCAACTCGAGCATTACGATGGCTTAATCCGCATCAAAGACGCGCAAGGCCACATCGTCGAAGACAGGGTGCCGCCGTCCGACTACCCGCGCATCATCGGCGAGGCCGTCGAGGACTTCAGTTATATGAAGTTTCCTTACTACAAGCCGATGGGCTATCCAAACGGCATCTATCGGGTTGGCCCGCTGGCGCGGCTGAACAATGCCGAGAGCTGCGGCACGCCGTTCGCCGATGTCGCCCTGGCCGAGTTCCACATGCTGCAGGAGGACTCAGGGCCAGTCCGCTCCAGTTTCCACTACCATTACGCGCGCCTGGTCGAGATCATCTTCGCCATCGAGATGATGCAGCGGCTGCTCAAGGACCCGAGCATCCTCGACACGCGGGTGCGTGCTCACGCGCGCGGTAACCGCGACGAGGGCATCGGCGTCTCCGAGGCGCCGCGCGGGATCCTCATGCATCACTACAAGATCGACGATGCTGGCCTGATCACCTGGGTCGACCTGATCATCGCCACTGGCCATAACAATCTGGCCATGAACCAGAGCATCAAGCAGGTCGCCGATGCCTATGTCGACGGCAATAAGCTGAGCGAAGGCATGTTGAATCGAGTCGAGGCCGTCATCCGCTGCTATGACCCTTGCCTCTCCTGTGCCTCGCATGCCTTTGGTCAGATGCCGCTGAGCATCGAGCTAAAAGACGCCGCTGGCACCGTCATCGACCGGCTGGTGCGCGACGCGTGAATATGGGTCGAACCGCTGTCGAGCGCGTCCAAGGACAGCAGGAGCAGCAGCCCACAGCACAACCGCTGCGGGCGCTGGTGATCGGCTATGGCAGCCCCATTCGCGGCGATGATGCGCTTGGGCCGTTGGTCGCCGACCGGCTTCAGGAGCGCTTCAACTCGCAACCCGCAACGCAGCCCGAGACCGCCTCCGGGGTGGTCGAGGTCCAGGCACGCCACATTCTGACCGCCGAGCTCGTCGACGATCTGGCCCGCACCCAGCGCGTCATCTTCGTCGACGCCGCTATCGACACGCCCCCAGGGCAGGTCAGACGGCGGCGTCTATCGCCAGACCGAAGCGCCCTCTCGACCATGGCTCACTTCCATGACCCTCGCGAGTTGCTCGCCTGGTGCGAGGCCCTGTATCAGCGGGTCCCAGAGGCTTGGCTGGTCTCCGGCGGTGGCGCCGAATGGGGCTACGCCTGCTACGCCCTGAGCGAGACGGCGCAGCAGGCTTTAGAGCCGATGATCGCCGAGGTGATGGCGCTGATTGATGACGCCGATCGATCACACTGATTGATTGCGCCTAAGCTCAGCAGCCCTCGGGAGCAAGCCTCTAAGCGCAGGCAGCCCCCCAGCATCGTCCCGAAAGGTAGACCGCATCCAGTAGTGCGATGCCACAGCGAGACAGGGAGACACCAACCCTAATGCGCGAAATCGTTCAAATCGACATCTCCGGCAGCGACAAGCCGGGCATCACCAAGGCCCTAACCCAGGTGCTGGCAGGCTACGACGTGGCCGTGCTCGACATCGGCCAGTCGGTGATCCATAACACGCTGGCCCTCGGCCTCCTAGTGGAGCTACCGGAAGAGCCTGCTGGATGCCCAGTCTTCAAAGAACTCTTGTTTCGCGCCCACGAGCTCGGGCTCGATGTCCGCTTCACCCCAGTCGCCGCAGACGCCTACGAACACTGGGTCGCCGAACAGGGGCAGGCGCGCCATATCCTGACGCTACTCGGGCGCGAGATCAGCGCGGCGCAGATCGCACAGGTCGCCGCTGTCGTCACCCAACATCAGCTCAACATCGAGCAGATCGCCCGTCTCTCCGGGCGCATCTCACGCCGCGCCAGCGCTCACGCCAACAGACCCAACCGCCCAGCCTGCGTGCAGCTCTGGCTCAAAGGCCCGGTCGCCGATGTTGGCGCGCTGCACGCCAGCTTCCTTGAACTCGGCAGTCGGCTCGATGTCGATATCGCCATCCAAGAAGACGACATCTTCCGTCGCAACCGGCGCCTGGTCTGCTTCGACATGGACTCGACCCTGATCCAGACCGAGGTGATTGATGAGCTAGCGGCAGCCGCCGGTGTCGGCCCTCAGGTCGCCGAGATCACCGAGCGCGCGATGCAGGGCGAGCTCGACTTCAGCGAGAGCTTCCGCCGGCGTATGGCACTGCTGGAGGGACTGGAAGCATCCGTCCTGAGCGAGATCGCCGAACGGCTGCCCATTACCGACGGCGCCGAGCGGCTGATCGGCGCGCTCAAGCAGCTCGGCTATCGGGTCGCGATCCTCTCCGGCGGCTTCACCTACTTCGCCGAGCACCTGCAACGCCGGCTCGGGATCGACGACGTGCACGCCAATCAGCTCGAATTCGAGAACGGGCGACTCACCGGACGCGTCACTGGCCGTATCGTCGACGGCCAGCGCAAAGCCGAGCTGCTGCGGGAGATCGCCGCTCGCGAAGGCATTCGCTTGGAGCAGGTGATTGCGGTTGGCGACGGCGCCAACGACCTGCCGATGCTGTCCATCGCCGGCCTCGGTATCGCCTTTCACGCCAAGCCGCTGGTTAAAGAGCAAGCCCGCCACTCGATCGCCACCGTCGGACTCGACGGCATCCTCTATCTGATCGGCATGCGCGATCGGGATATCGAGTCAGGCTAGGCGGGCGCTCAATACACCAGCATCCAGCCTGGCAACATGATCTCGTACATTTCGGTGACCTGCAGATTGATCTCGCCCGGCAAGGCGATCAACCTCTCTGGCGCCAGATCTAAGCGTTCGGCGAGCGCCCGGAGGCGCTGGCTCGCCTCGTCCGACTGCATATTTGCCCGCTCGAACATCGATGCCTGAAAGAGATCAGCGATCGCGCGCGCGACATACAGAATCTGGGTTTCGGTGCGGTAGCGCTCCGCGGCGTCAGGATTGAGGTGGAAGGCGATCGGCTGCCAAAGCGATTCGGGGAGCTGCCAGTTCTTAAGCAAGGCAGCACTCAGTTCGGCCTGATTGAAGCCGAAGACCTGCTCCTCGGCGACAATCATGTCAAGCCCTTCTTGGTCGATGCGCTTCAACACCTCCACATAGGACTCTGGGCGTTGACTGAGGAGCACCAGCTTGCCGAGCGCATGTAACAGCCCGGTGATAAAGAGCCGCTCGTTCTCGGGCAACGACAAATGAAATGCCAGGGTTTTTGCCGCGATCCCACAGGCGACGCCATTGAGCCAAAAACGCTCCATATCCACTCGCCCGGGCGGCAACCCCTTAAAGACCTCGACTGCACAGGTGGCAAAGACCAGATCGCGCAAGGCCCCATAACCGATCATATTGATCGCTTGGGTGACGGTTTCGACGGCCTGCGCGCGGGCATAAAAGGCGCTGTTGATGAGGCGCAGCAAGCGCGCCGACAACGCTGGATCACAGAGGATGATCTCTGCCAAGTCGGATGGCTGTGACGCGGGATCATCGATCAGCTGATTGACGCGTAATGCGACATCCGGCAGGGAATAGAGGTGTTCGACTTCCTGGACGAGAGACTCGAGGGTCATGATCGGATTACTCCGCGAAATAGCGACTTGCAGCGGGTAATCCTATTCTAAATCGAAACAGCGCTGATCGGGTAAATCAGTGCAAGCAGATCTGCCTGTCGGCAATGCTCAGCGACCCCGTCGCCGGGGATCAAGAGCTTAGGAAGCAGCGGCCGCAGTCAGTCGGCTTAGGGCGCGGGTCGTACCTGATCGGCATGCCCGATCAGCGCGCCTGCTTGGCGCGACTGATGTTTGCGGCGCTGCGCGAAGATTATCTCACCACTGATGGCGGGCGCTTCAGCAGAGGCTTCATTGCAGACGCTGCGGTAACCAGTTGGCAATCCGGTTGCGCTCGGCCGACTCGTCAATGCTGAAGAAGCGGTTCAGCACCAACAGGGCCTCGTCGAGATCGGAGCAGCCGTAGTCGTCCATCACAACATGGTTGCTGCAGTCCTCGACATGGTAGCTGTGGGCCGGGTCCGCCGCGTCATAACGCAGGCGATAGCCAGATCCGGTCCAAGAATCCCACTTGTAGCGGATCACTTGTTCATTTTCGTCAAACATCTCTCAACCTTCTGTATTTGATGAGCCATCCGGAAAATCGCGCGGCGACCTAAGAGGCGCTGCGTTCGGGATTTCCCGAACGTCAAAACCGCGCATGTCGCAAAAGTGCGTCCGGCGATCTCTTATCCCATAGTCTAGGAGCGGGAAAGCCACTTGACAAGGGAAAGTCTAACCCGTGTTTGACAAAAAAAGTGAGCAGTCACTAGCATTTTTCAGATTGCGTTGACGTCACGCCCATTTGTGGTAAAAATCAACATTTTTGCACATTTGCAACCAACAACTGAAGTCAGTCGGGCTCAGGAGCGGGTCAGCATGCGCAACGGATCATCGGGGTCAACCCAGTCCATAAAAGGCACACGTCGATCGTTGTGGGTCACGCGATAGATCAGTCCCAGCCAATTCCCGACCACGCCCTCGGCGGTGTCGCGCCAGGTATTATCGAGACCCTCCGCAATGCGCGACTCGGGGAATGGTGGCGGCTCGCGGCCCCGGTCGAGCGCCCGCTGCAGCATGTGGCGATGCTCATCGAGCACCGCCGCTGCCTTGCGCGAGAACACCTTCTCTGGGAAGGGTGGATACTGCTCACGAGCACCCGCCGCAAAGCGGTCCACCTCACGTTTGTACTCTTTGAGCAATGAGATGGTGTCGTACTCGGGGTGGCCTTGGAACATCACAATCCGCAGGCCATCTGGACTGGTCGCGAGATGCACACCAGCCTCCTCGCTCACGACCAGGACCTTAGCGCCCACCGCCTCGAACTGCTCGCGACCGACCTCGTTGAAGCGGGAATGCGGCACATCGAAGAGGGTGTTAGTGCTATCGATCAGCGGATGCGAATGATCAACGACGCGATGCGTGAACACGCCCCAGCGCTTCGCTGGCAGCGGCTGGCGCCGTTGGCCGTAGCGAAACTGCATCACCGCATGGGTCGCCAGACAGGAGCAGAGGGTTGAGGTGACATGTTCGAAGGCCCAATCCACCACCTCGATCAACGGCGACCAGAATGGCTGTTGCGTCAGATCCGATCCGCTGACATTGGCGCCAGTAATGATCAGCGCGTCTAGCCCCTGCTCGCGCACCGCTTCGAAGGGCTGATAGTAGCGTTCGATGTGCGCCCGCGCCTTGTCGCCGCGTGGTAGGCCCGGCAACGAGAACGGATGCACATAGAACTGAGCGATCTGGTTGCTCTGCCCGACCAACCGGAAGAACTGCCGCTCGGTAGCAGCGAGAGCGGCATCCGGCATCATGTTGAGCAGACCGACATGGAGCTCGCGGATGTCCTGATGGATGGCCCAGTCGGACTCGAGGATGTTTTGACCCTCGGCGCGCAGCCGGTCGAAGGTCGGCAGATCATTGTGGGCAACAATTGGCATCGGTTCAGCCCTAGACCTCGTTCAAGCCCGTCAAGGCCTTGGCCTCTTCGTCCGGCGCCAGCGACGGCGTGCGCGTGATCGCGGTCTCGATCAGGGTTAGGAAATCCTGCTCGTCGCGCACCGCGGCCACCTCGGTCGACTCAACGGTGTAGCCGAAGGGCCGCGCGATCGCCTCGTAGCGTGGCACGCGCGAATGGAACAGCCGCGGGAAGACCCAGCGGGTGAAGTCGTTCGGATCGATATCGGCCACATACTCAAGCCCCTGCTCGACCAGATAGTCCTTGACCGCGGCCTTGATGAAGGCGGGTCGGAAATAGAGCGGCTTCGGATCAGCCTGGGCGCGCCGAATCAGCTTGATCTCATCGGCTTGGGGGACGCGGATATAGAGGATCAGGCTGTGCTGGGCCAGCAGGTCAATCACCGAAGGTTCTTCCAGCTCACAAAGGCTGCCGCCGACGTCGTTGACGAAGTGGCTGTAGCCATAGATCTCGCGCGCCTTGCGGATGAACTCGGGTACATCCTGCATGGCCCGGATCTCGGCATCGCGGTACAAGGCCTGGCGACGATTGAACTCTGGCAGCGACAGACCGCCTTTGTCCGGATCACCAAGCTGGCCGACGAAACTCAGCACCGGGCCGAGGTCATCGACCTGGATCTTGTTCTGAAACGCGACCCAGTCCCGACGCAGCAGATCACGCAGAAAAGGCACCTGCATCGCCTGCAGTTTGATCAGGTCGAGGATCGGCTCATCCAGGTACCGAGTCCCGATCCGATAGTCGCCGGAATAGTGGAACCAATCGTTGCGCCGCAGCAGGCCCGAAAGATAGGTCTTGCCGACTCCCGACATCCCGAGCAGCGTGACGCAGCGGTGCTGCCAGTGGCGAAATTCGTCGATGGTCAGCCTCACAACGAGATCCTCGATAGAGCGCGAGCCCAACGCGAGCCATTGGTCCAAAGCCGACTCGCGGAAAATCTGAAACTATACGCGATCCGCCTGCTTGGTCACCAGAGACGAACCCAGCGGACTACTCGCTGCCAGAGATGCGCGCGAGTTTAGCGAGTAGGTAAAGTGGAGAGAGGATCTGTCTTGGTCTCTTCTCGGACATGGGCTTGACATGCCTGACCTCAGGATTGGCTCTTCTGAAGTCCCCAACCTCTCGCCTATACTGGAGCTGATGCCCTGGAACAATCAGGAGCAATGAGGAGCAATCCATCGTTCAACCAAGGAGCACTCAGCCCATGCCGAGCCTGCAGCGTGACGATACCAGGCTCTACTACGAGCTTCATGGACCAGCCGCCGCGGACGAGCAGCCGCCACCCTTGGTGCTGGTCGCCGGTCTCGCTAGCGATTGCCGCTCTTGGGTCCTGGCGCTGCCTGCCTTGGCCGCCGAACGTCAGGTGCTGGTCTTCGACAATCGCGGCTGTGGTCGCAGCCAGCCTCAGGATGCTCCGAATAGCATTGGCCTGATGGCGGACGACTGCTTGGCGCTGGCTGATCACCTCGGGTTTGAGCGCTTCGACCTACTAGGCCACTCGATGGGCGGCTTTATCGCGCTCGAGATCGCTCGCCAGGCCCAGCGGCGCCTGATCCACTTGGTGCTGAGCAACAGCAGCGCGACCCTGAGCGCCCGCAACCAGCAACTGTTTGACGACTGGGCCGACGACCTCGATGCTGGTAAGTCGCCCGAGCGCTGGTTCCGAAGCTTCTTCTTCTGGATCTTCAGCGAGCGCTTCTTCGACAAACCCGACACCGTCAATGGCTTGCTCGATCTGGTGCAGCATGATCCCTATGCGCAGACCAGCACAGGATTCCGAGCACAGGTCAACGCGATGCGCGGCTTCGACGCCCGCGACTGGCTGTCGACAATCGAGACACAGACTCTCATCCTGACCAGTGCCGAGGATCTGCTCTTCCCGCCAAGGGATGATGCTGCAGGACTGGGCCGCTTGCCGAGCGCCGAACGGCTTGAGATACCGCGGCAGGCCCATTCGCTGCCGCTCGAAGCGCCTACGGAGTTTACCGGCGAGGTCCTCGACTTTCTCGACCGGCCCAACTGAGCGATGATCGACCCTGTACCGCCCCCGCCAACCGCGCATGTCGAGCGCGTTGAGGGTCGCATTCGTTTGCGCCTAGCGGGTCGGTGGCGACTGGATCAGGCAATCCCTCAAGTCAGCGAGATCGCGGTACTAATCGATCGCGCCAGCACTGAGGGCAACGACGGTAACAAGAGCGCCAACACCGCAAGCCAAGCGCCCGAGCTCCAGTTCGAGACCAGCGCGCTCAGCGACTGGGATTCGGCCATGGTGACCTATGTCGCCGGTGTTGAACGACTCTGCGCAGAGCGCCATCTCCGCTGCGATCCGAGTGCGCTGCCAGAGGGGCTGCGCAGCCTGCTCGAGATGGCGCGCCTGACCGCCGCGCCAGAGCAGAACCCGCATGACCGCGGCCCCAGCTTTATCACGCGCATCGGTCTCGATATCGTCGATCTGGTGCGCTCCACCGGCGAGATCATGGCCTTCTTCGGCGAGGGCGCCATCGCCGTGCGCCACTTCCTCGCTGGCCGCGCGCGCTATCGCCGCTCCGAGTTCTGGGTCATCATCCAGGAGGCGGGCGCCGACGCGCTGCCCATCGTCAGCCTGGTCAGCTTCCTGGTTGGCATGATCCTTGGCTACATTGGCGATCAACAGCTGGCACAGTTCGGCGCCCGCGTCTATGTAGCCGACCTGGTCGGCCTGGCGACAGTGATCCAGATGGGCGCGCTGATCACCGGCATCGTACTAGCCGGTCGCACGGGGGCGGCCTTTGCCGCGCGCATCGGCACCATGCAGGTCAATGAGGAGATCGACGCCCTACGCACCTTCGGCATCCCGCCGATGGAGTTCCTGGTGCTGCCGCGTATGCTCGCATTGATCCTGATGACACCATTACTCACCCTCTATGCCGACCTGCTCGGCATCCTCGGCGGCGCCTTCGTCGGCACCGTTGCCGGCGGCCTCACCCTGACCGCTTATCTGGTCCAAACCCAGGGGGCGATCGGCTGGAATCACATTATCCAGGGCCTGATCAGTGGCACCGTCTATGGCGCCATCGTCGCCGCCTCCGGCTGCCTGCGCGGTCTGCAGTGCGGGCGGAGCGCAGCCGCGGTTGGCGAGGCCACCACCTCAGCAGTGGTCACTGCCATTGTCTTCATCGTTATCGCCGCCGCCGTGCTAACCGTGATCTTTGATGCCATAGGACTCTCCGGATGAGCACCTCGGCTGATTCAGATGCTCGCTCGCTGCTAGGCCCGCCTTTGAGCCCACATTCGGACCCGCCCTTAAACCCGCATTCAGTTGAGTCTCAGCTCCAGGCGCAGACCAACAGCCAACCGCAAGGCCCGAATGAGGTCGAGGCGCGTCCCGTCGCCATTCAACTCGAGGATGTCGCACTCGGTTATGGCGCGACCACTGTCCAGCAGGGACTCAACTTTCAGATCCATCGCAGCGATATCTTCATCATCATGGGTGGCAGCGGCTGCGGCAAGAGTACCCTGATGCGTGCGCTCACCGGCCTGTTGGTGCCGCGGCAGGGTCGCGTACTGCTGCAGGATCAGAGCCTCTGGGAAATCTCGGAGCAGGCCCGAACCGAACTGCTGCGCGGAGTCGGGGTCATGTATCAGAGCGGCGCACTCTGGAGTGCGATGACGCTCGAAGAGAACATTGCACTACCACTGGAGCAATATTCGCGGCTCTCGCGACAACAGATCGGCGAGCTGGCTGAGTACAAGCTGGCGCTAGTCGGCTTGGCGGGCTTTGGCGGTTATTATCCTGGCCAGATCAGCGGCGGCATGCGCAAGCGCGTCGGCGTTGCCCGCGCTATGGCGCTGGACCCGGATATCCTCTTCTTTGACGAGCCCTCGGCCGGTCTCGACCCGCTCTCGGCACGGCGGCTCGATGACCTCATCCTTGAGTTGCGCGACAGCCTGGGAACGACCATGGTGGTGATCACCCACGACCTTGACAGCCTCCTCCTGATCGGCGACGACGCCGTTTTCCTCGACGCCGAGACCCACAGCATGCTCACCACCGGCAATCCGAAACAGCTGCGCGACCAGAGCGAGATCGCCGAGGTCCGCGCCTTCCTGCGCCGAGGCGAGCCATGAGCCGCGAGGCCAACCCAACCATCATCGGCGGCTTCGTGCTTGGCGCAGTCGCGTTGGTAGTGATCGGCATCCTGGTTTTCAGCAGCGGTGCCTGGCTGCGCGATCGCCTGTATCTGGTCACCTACTTCCCAGGCTCGGTACAAGGACTCAGCGTCGGCGCTCAGGTTCAGTTTCAGGGGGTGCCCATTGGCCAGGTGGTCGAGATCGGCCTCGACTACATTGCCGATCGTGATAGTTTCCGCATCCCGGTGCACTACGAGGTCTGGCCCAACAGCATCCATGTACTCGGCGATCTCGAAGGCACCGAGCCGAGCGAGCTGTTGCAACGCTTGGTCGACGAGCGCGGCCTGCGCGCGCAGCTCGAATCGGTCAGCTTCGTCACCGGGCAATATCTCGTCTCCCTGAGCCTGAATCCGGGCCTGCCGAAACGCGATTATCCGCCGAGCCCTGATGGGACGATTCGGGTGCCGGCCATCGCAGCCACGCGCGACCGGGTTCAGCAAATGCTCGAGAACCTGCAGCTCAATGAGCTCGTCGACACCGCGGCCGAGACCCTGGACGCCATCAACAGGCTGGTTAGTAGTCATGAGACCCAGGCCTCCTTGAACAGCCTGCATCAGGCACTCAGCGGCATCGCCTCCTTCGTCGAGACCCTCGACCAGCAAATCGCTCCGCTGAGTCAGCGCGCCAACGCCACCCTCAGCGAGTATCAGCAGCTCGCCGAGATCCTGCGCGGCGAGGCCGCCCCCCTGCTCCGCGAACTCTCGCAGGCGACCCAAGCGGTGACCTCGGTTGCCTCTCGTGTCGAGGCCAAGATCGATCCGCTTGCCGGCTCTGCACAGGCCGCCCTAGATGAGGCGGCCGGCGCGATGGGCTCCATTCGCCAGCTCACTGGCGAGGGCTCATCAACCCGGTACGAGCTGGATCAGCTGCTCGCCACCGCCACCCGCGCGGCAAGCTCGATTCGATCACTGGCGGATTACCTGGAGCGTCATCCCGAAGCACTACTGCAGGGCAAGCGTTAATCTAACCAGCAGCAGCCAACCGCTGCCCGAAGCTATTGCTCAGACTCGACGTCAGCGAGTGCGTCCTGAAGGGCCCGCAAGATCAGCTTGCTCGCCTCCGCTTCGTCAAGCTCCGGCACCTCCCAGCCCATGATGCGGCCATATTTCTGGACCAAATGCCGGATATCCTGCACCAGCTCGTTGTGATACTTGCTGATCTCCACCTGTTCGAGGCTTGTCATCTCATCTCCGCCTTTGCAGTTGGTCTTTGCGGTTGATCTGGCCCAACCGCGAGCAGATTAACAATCAGTAACCCATCGGCAACCGCAGGGTAAAGCCCAGAACCCAACACTCACCTCAACCGCAGCGAGTCACGCAGGCGTTCCCTGCGGACTTCTATCCTATGGTCTATCAAGACAGTCCATCCAGATAATCTATCCAGGAGCTTTCGAATGCCTGCACTCCATTCGCTGAGATCGCCGCGCCCTCGACCAACCCTCGCAGCCGCGGCCACCTGCGGCGAGCCTAGTAGCAACGCCCGCTCGATCCATGTGCCCACCCCTTTCAACAAGATCCCTATGGCCAGGTTCAGCCTGGCACTGCTGCTGTTGGTTGCCCTCCTCGCGCCCCGCATCCCCTATGCCGACACGGTTCCCTCGCCCTTGAATGAGCCAGCCGGGCCAACCAGCTTCGCTGATGTGGTCGAGCGCGTAATACCGGCAGTCGTCAATGTCACGGTTGCGCAAGAAGCACAGCAGAGGCTGTCAATGCCCGGTGGCCAGATGCCTGACGAGGGCTCTCCGCTGTACGAGTTCTTCAAGCGCTTCGGCGGCCTCGAGCAGATGCCGATGCCACGTCAGCGCGAAGGCGAGGGCTCTGGCTTCATCATCGACGCCGAGGGCCACATCGTCACCAACCATCATGTGGTGGACGGCGCTTCAAGGATCGAGGTGACGCTGAATGGCGGCGACAAGTACGAGGCCAAGGTGATCGGCCGCGATGCCAAGACCGACCTCGCCCTGCTCAAGATCGATACCCAAGATGTGCTGCCTTACGTCAACTTCGGTGATAGCGGCGGCGCCCGCGTCGGCGACTGGGTGCTGGCGGTCGGCAACCCCTTCGGCCTTGGCGGCTCAGTCAACGCTGGCATCATCTCGGCACGCGGACGCGACATCAACTCGGGTCCCTATGACGACTACATCCAGATCGATGCACCGATCAACCGCGGTAACTCAGGCGGCCCGCTGTTCGATGCCCGCGGGGTGGTGATTGGGGTCAACACCGCGATCTTCTCTCCCAGCGGCGGCAACATCGGCATTGGCTTCGCGATCCCGGCCGAGACCGCAGCTGAGATCGTCGCTGACCTGAAGACTAAGGGCCGCGTCGATCGCGGCTGGCTAGGCGTCCAGATCCAGCCCGTCACCGAGGAGATCGCTGCCAGCCTTGGCTTAACCGAAACACGCGGTGTGCTGGTCGCCGATGTGATCGCCGGCACCCCGGCGGAGGCGGCTGGGATCATCAGTGGCGACGTAATCCTGCAGGCGAACGGCGAGCGCATGGAAGAATACCGCGATCTGACCAAGCTGATCGCGGCCATTGATGCCGGTACTGAGATCGACATCGTCCTCTATCGCGCCGGCCAGAGCCTGACGATCCCCGTCACCATTGGCGAAATGCCCAGCGAAGAGATGACCCAAGCCGCTCGCGGCAACGAGCCAGCCGGCGACGAGCCGCGCATCGGCCTCACTTTGGCACCGCTGACACCGGAGCTGCGCGCCGAGCGCGGCTTGGGCGCGGATGCCAGCGGCGTGCTGGTGGCCAAGGTCGCGCCCGGAAGCCAAGCACAGGCAGCTGGCATCAAGGCTGGCAGCCTTATCTCGATGGTCGGCCAGCAGCCCGTCACCCAGCCAAGCCAGGTGATGGAAGCGGTCAAGCAGGCCGCTGCGGCACAACGGCCCTCGGTACTGCTGCGCGTCGAGCAAGCTGGCGAGCAGCGCTTCATTGCTGTTCCCATCGAGTGATTCGCGACCATGCGTGTTCTGGTGATTGAGGATGATCCCCAGCTGTCCAGCTATCTCGCCAAGGCCTTTGGCGAGATGGGTGCAAGCCTCGACCTGGCCGACAATGGCCGCGACGGTCTGTTCCTAGCCGCTGGCAATGCCTATGACGTGATGGTCGTCGACCGCATGCTGCCGCAACTCGACGGACTGGCCATCATTCGTACCCTCCGCGCAGCTGGCAATCCAACCCCAGTCCTCATCCTCAGCGCACTGGGTGAGGTCGACCATCGCGTCGAAGGCCTGCGTGCTGGCGGCGACGACTACTTGGTCAAGCCGTTCGCCTTTTCCGAACTGCATGCGCGGATCGAAGCCTTAATGCGGCGCTCCGCGCCCGGTGATACCCCGGTAACCAGCCTCAGCGTCGCCGACCTTGAGCTGGATCTGCTGAAACGCCAGGTGCATCGTGCCGGGCAGCCGATCGCCCTGCAGCCGCGTGAGTTCAAGCTGCTTGAGTACCTGATGCGACATGCCGGCCAGGTGGTTACCCGGACCATGCTGCTGGAAAATGTTTGGGACTATCACTTCGACCCGCAGACCAATGTGATCGATGTCCACATCAGCCGGTTACGGGCAAAGATTGACAAGGATTTCGATCAGCAACTGCTGCAAACGGTCCGCGGCGCTGGTTATATGCTTCGCGCCGACTAGACCGTGCCGATTCGATTCAGGATCGCGATCGATGCGACCAGGCGCGAGCCGCGCGGCTGCAGGCTGGCCGGAGGACAGCCTTGATGGCGATAACAGGCGAGCGGCTGAACGCGCGCATGGCGCGGGCAATCGGACCGACCCTGAAGCGGCTGCGGCTGTCGTCGCGTTTCATCCTCACCAGCTCGACCTTCCGGCTCGCGCTGCTCTACATGCTGCTGGTCGGCATTTCCGTCGCCATTCTGCTGGGCTTCATCTATTGGTCGACGGCCGGCTACATGGCGCGGCAGACCGACGCCACCATCGGCGCCGAGATTCAAGGTCTGGCGGAGCAGTATCGACGCCGCGGCCTGGCCGGGCTGTCAACAGTGATTGCCGAGCGGATTGCGCGAAATCCGCAAGGCGCATCGATCTACCTCCTTGCCAACCCGAGTGGCAATCCGATCATCGGCAACCTCCACAGCTGGCCGCCGGTGACGCCGGACGCGGGCGGCTGGATCAGCTTTCGTACTCGCGAACCTCAGGGCGAGGGTCTCGGCATCGAACACGAGACTCGAGCCCAGGTGTTTCGGTTGCGCGGCGATCTGCGACTCCTGGTCGGGCGCGATGTACGCGAACTCACCGCGATCCGCCAATTGATCCTGGACGCGATGACCTGGGGACTTGCGATTACCGTGGGCCTGGCACTGCTAGGCGGCTGGCTGATGGGCGCCGGCATCGTGCGCCGACTGGATATCGTCAATCAGGTCAGCCGTGAGATCATGCAGGGCGATCTCAGCCGCCGCGTCCCCACCTCAGGCGCTGGCGATGACTTCGATCAGCTGGCCGAGAACCTGAACCGGATGCTCGAGCGCATCGAGGCCCTGATGCTCAGCATCCGTCAGGTCTCCGATAACATCGCCCATGACCTGCGCACACCACTGACCCGTCTGCGCAACCGGCTCGAGCTTCTGCAGGGCGCCGACCTCAGCGATGAGGCCCGCGCCGAGGTCGAGGTCGCGATCGCCGATGCTGACGAACTGCTCAGTGCTTTTAATGCCCTATTGCGCATCGCCCGGATCGAGGCCGGCAGCCGCCGCGCGGCCTTTGCCGACATCGACCCGGTCACCCTGCTGCAAGACGTCGCTGAACTCTACGAGCCACTCGCCGCCGAATCGCTGCAGACGATCAGCGTCGAAAGCGACCAGGAAAACGGCACTGAGGCCGAAGGCGATACAAGCCAGGGTCGGGAGATGACCGCCGGTTTACCGCGCATCGGCTCCCCAGGGGACGGCAAAGGCTGCAGGCTGAATGCGGACCGTGATCTGCTCTTCCAAGCGATCGCAAACCTGGTCGACAACGCGATCAAACATCATTCAGGCCAAGGTCAGATCCAGCTCCGCGCCGAATGCACCGATGCCGCCGTCGAGCTGAGCGTCACCGATCGCGGCCCAGGCATCCCACCCGAGCTGCGCGACAAGGTGCTACAGCGCTTCTTTCGTATCGACGAAAGCCGCGCAGCCCCAGGTCACGGCCTCGGGCTCAGCCTGGTACAGGCCGTCGCCCAGCTCCACGGCGCTGAACTCCGCTTAGAAGACGCCAGCCCCGGCCTACGAGTGCGCCTGCGTCTGCCGAAGAAGGCCACACCGGCTTGAGCGCGGCAGGCCTGGCCCACAGCTGGCCTAGGCGCCAGCAGCGATGGTTTCCTCACCTAAAGACATTGGGATCGGAGAGAACTGGTCGCATTACAGGGGCAGACCTTTCAGCTCGACCAGCCGCGCCGAAGGGCATCCCGATCAGATCGACCACCCCTACCCATGATCCAGAGGAGTTCATCCATGCATCGTCTCATCACTGCCCTGCTTGCAACCAGTCTCGTCAGCGTTGGCATGGCGACTGCCGTCGCCGCCGAGTGGACGCTCAACCCCGAGCGCTCACATCTTGCCTTCGTCTCCATCAAGGCCGACCATATCGGTGAGGTACATCACTTCACTGAACTCTCGGGCACCATTGACGACCAAGGCCAAGTCATTATCGACACCAAACTAGACAGCGTCGAGACCCTGATCCCGATTCGCAACGAGCGCATGCGCGAGATGCTGTTCAAGACCGCGCAATACAGCGCCGCCCGTCTGAGCGCGAAGATTGATCCGGCCACGATCAACGCCATGCAGCCCGGCGAACAGCTGGATGTCGTCGCCGAAAGCAGCCTCAGCCTGCATGGCAAGACCCAACCGCTGGTGCTGAAGATGCAGGCCGCGAAGCTCGATGCGGGAACCCTGATGGTCGCCAGTACCGAGCCGGTCGTGCTCGACGCCGCCAACTTCGGGATGGGCGAAGGGGTTGAAAAGCTGCGTGAGATCGCTGGTCTCGATCGCATCAGCAATGCCGTGCCGGTGACCTTCGTGATGACCTTCGACACACCGGCGGCAGGCGGCAGCGACAGCACGACCGCCAGCACCCCGCCGAGCCCAGAGATGCTGGCCAAGTACGAGGCTTATCGCGAGATCGTTGAGGCGATGAGTGACGAGCAAAAAGAGGCGGTCGCCGCACTCTTTACCCCAGCGCGCTAGGCGCAAGCGCGATCAGGCGCTCGGTCTGAGCGCCTGACTCTGAAGCTGCCAGCAAGGTCCGCACGCATACCTGGTCAGCAAGGCTCGTACCCATGCCTGGTCGGCAAAAAGCACCGCCGGAGATGCCTCCAGGCCAGCTTGATCTGACGGCGGCAGGACTGGAAACCAAGACTCAGACGACATCGAAGCGCTCAAATTGCATGCTGTACTGACCGCGGCCCTGCGTCAGACTGCGCAACTCCGTGGTATAGCCAAGCAGGGCCTCAAGCGCGACCTCACAGCTGATGGTTACGGCATCGTCGCCACTTGCCTGCGCGGTTGTCGTGGCATGGATGGCAGCGCGGCGTTGTTGCAGGTCGCCCAGCACCGAGCCAAGATTCGACTCTGGAACCACCACATTGACCTGCATCACCGGATGCAAGGCCACTGGAGCAGCGGCTGCCAAGGCCGTGCCAAGGGCGCGCGTCGCAGCGGCCTGCAGGGCGTCCAGCGTGCTCTGCTGGCCAAACAGCTCGACCTCAACCAGCGTCACGACCACATCATCAACCGGAGCCCCCTGCAGTGGACCAGTCGCAAGACCGGCCTTCAGCCCCTCCTCCAACGCTTGCTGCTGCTCGGATGACAGCATCGCCGTTTCCGGGCGCAGCCGCGGACGACAGCTCAGCTGATTGCCTTCGCCGCGGCCCCGCGGAGCCACCTCCACCAGGGCCCAGGCACTGATCTCGGGCTGCTTGCCATCCGGGCTCGCTGGACGACAGTGCAACTGCTCGGCGCGCGCACGGCGCCTGATGGTCTCGCGCACCGCAACTGCGGGACGTCCACTGCGCACCTTCTGGCCAAACTCGCGCTCAAGGCGCTCGAGCACGATCTGCAGATGCAGTTCACCCATGCCCCGCAGCAAGCGCTGACCCGTCTCCGGGTCCTCCTCCACCTTCAGCGTCGGATCTTCCTGTTCGACCTTGTCCAAGACCTCGAGCAGTTTCTCTTCGTCAGTACCAGCGGCTGGCTCGATCGCCAGGCTCAGCACCGGCTGACGCGCTTCAATACGCTCCAGGGCCAACAGATGCTCGGGATCGCAGAGGGTATCGCCGGTCGCGGCATGGCGCAGACCGGCAATCAAGACGATCTGCCCTGGCTCGGCCTGGTCGAGCTTGAGCTTGCGACCGGCGTCGATATCGAAGATGCGCGCAACATGCTCCTTGCGCACAGCGCCATCGGCCGTTTGGAAGGCGACGGTATCGCCCACCTTGAGCCGATTGCGGTAGACGCGGGTGAAGCAATGCCGTCGCCCGTCCCACAGCTGCACCTTGAAGACCAAGGCGACCAAGGGCCCCTTGGCGCCAATGGCGACCGTCTCGGGCTCACCACCGGGACGCCGCGCGATTGCCGCTGGCCGGTCGAGCGGCGCTGGCAACAGGTCCACGGCCGCATCCATCAGGGGTTGCACACCAAGGTTGCGGAGGGCGCTACCACCAAAGCAGGGAAAGATCCGCCCTGCCAAGGTGCCGCGCCGCAGCGCCGCTAGCAGGGCCTCAGGCTCGGGCTCGCCGCCATTGAGCACCAGATCGGCCAGCGTATCGTCAGCATCGGCCGCGGCCAGCAACAAGGCCTCATGCAACTCCGCAACCGACTCCCAGAGCGCATCCGGGCAGGGCTCGGTATCAACCCGTTCGCCCTGCTCACCGTTGAACCGCAGTAGGCGCCGGTGCAACAGATCAATACAGGCCTGTTGCTCAGCAAGCGGGACCGTCATCGCCACCGGCTCCACATCCAACCGCTCGCGGATAGCATCGAGCACACGCAAAAAATCCGCCCCTGGCCGATCGATCTTGTTGATGAAGAACAGGACCGGCAGCCCAAAGCGACAGCGTTGTCGCCAAACGGTCTCAGTCTGTGACTCGATGCCACGCACAGCATCCAGCACCAAGACAACCCCATCAAGTACGCGCATCGAACGCTCGACCTCGATGGTAAAATCCACATGGCCAGGCGTATCGACGACCTGCAGTAGATGATCTCGCCAAGGCGCCTTAGTGACCGCCGCGGTGATCGTGATACCGTGGTCCTGCTCCTCGGCCATCCAGTCCATGTGCGCTGCGCCATCATGCACCTCACCGATCTTATGCGAAGCACCGGTGTAGAACAGAATTCGTTCCGTCAGGGTGGTCTTGCCGGCGTCGACATGCGCGGCAATACCGATGTTGCGCACCCGATCAAGCGCTGTCGCCGCCTGCCCCTGTTTCTGGCTACGGGAGTGCTGACTGGTTTGATTCATGAGCGACCATCGACCTGAATTGAAGACCTTGCAGAATACTTGGCAGACTTCCTGGTCCAATCCCTGGAACAGGTAATCCGTTTCGGAGTCCAGCAGATGACGATCCATTCCCCCCACCCCAAGAGCCCGCCAAGTCCAGGTCGGCATACGGGCGCAAGACGTCGCATCCAGCTTGTCGCCTGGCTGATGGCCGTCATCGGCCTGAGTGCGTTGCCTCCAGCGCCCGCCCTGGCCAAGGTGTATCGACTGATTGAACCCAGCGATAGCGTCATCGGCACCCCATTCTACGTAAAGGCGAAGGGCGAGCATACGATGCTCGATATTGGCCGACACCATGGACTCGGCGTCGACGAAATGAAACAGGCCAACCCTGATGTTGACATGTGGATACCGGGCGATGGCACTGCTGTGCTAGTGCCCGATCGGCACATCTTGCCCGACTCTCCGCGCAAGGGGATCGTCTTGAACCTCGCCGAACGGCGCATGTACTACTATCGCTCCGCAACCGAGATCGAGACCTTCTCGATCGGCATCGGCCGCGACGGCTGGGAGACGCCTGTCGGCAGCTATTCGATTATCGAAAAGACCGAGAATCCAAGTTGGACACCACCAGCGTCGATTCGGGCTGAGTACGCAAAAAACGGCAAAATACTGCCAGCGGTGGTGCCCCCTGGACCGGATAATCCGCTTGGCTCACACCGGCTGCGGCTGAGCAATCCGAGCTATCTGATTCATGGCACCAACAAGCCCTGGGGCGTTGGCATGCCGGTCAGTTCAGGCTGTACTCGGATGTTCCCGGAGGACATCGAGTACCTGTTCGGTCAAGTGGAGGTTGGCACCCCTGTGACCATTGTTGATCAGCCCTATAAGGTAGGGTGGCTGGGAGACCAGCTCTTTCTGGAAGTCAGCCGAGCAGAGGGCACGGCACCAAGCTCAGCCAAGGAGATCATCCCGGCATCAATCGCGAATGCAGAGGGCGTGGTGATCGATTGGGAGGCGGTGAGTCGGGTTCTGCGGGAGAATACCGGCCTCCCACAGATCGTCGGAGGCCGGCAAGGCTCAAAGAGCTGGCATCATTTCGACATGATCTTCTGATACATGCGATTGATGCGGTCCTCATTGGCCTCGCAGCAAGCCTGAGCTGAGTTGGCAGCGTCCATCGCCGCTTGGGCCATGTCACGAGCTTCCTGGTCGGTCGCGCAGCCACCGAGCAGAGAGGCACTCAGCAGAGCGGCGGCAGACAGGGAGGCGAGTTTAATGTTCTTGGTCATCGGTCATTCTCCGTTAATGATTTGCCGAACGGCAACTGGTTTATAGCACAGACCGAGGGCTATTTCCGCACCCTCGTACATGGATGTTAGCAGAAAAAGACAACGTCTTGTTATTGCCACTTGCAGTGCTCGAACTCAGCATAGGGGGAACCCTGAGCCCTCATCAAGACGCTCGGGAGGGCCTTGTCAACACAGCAGATTTGCTTCGGCGCTCCACCTAGCCCGTTCACCCTAAATGCCACCCGATCAGCACTCAACAGAGGGATCAGCCTTGGTCGACCGCTACTATCGCCGCCCATTGCCAAACAGCGGCCCGAACCCTTTTCGTTGCCAAGGCTTCGTTCGCAACGGCACCATCGCCTGCCAAGATGGCGCGCCATTGCCGATCGAGACCTTACCGCCCTTCCTTCGCGCACTGTTGGTGACTGATGGCACCGTCACCAAGGCACTTGAGGCCTATTTTTGGGAACCCGTGGTCGTCGATACACTGCGCCAAGAATTCATCCAGGCCGCTGCCGATATTCCCTGGATCGAGGTCGACCCCGGCGATCAGGTCATGGTGCGCGAGGCCCTGCTGCGAGGCACCGATAGCCATCATCAGTATGCCCGCGCCTTGTCCGTGATCCGCTTCGAGCTGATCCCCGCCTCCTTCCGGGAGCAGCTGATCAATCGCGAGATCGGCATTGGGGTATTGATCCGCGACAGCGGACTCGAGAGCTTCCGCGAGGTGATGGAGGTCGGAGTCGAGCCAGCACCGCTTGACGGGGAGCGGGCGCTCTTTCGGACCTATCGCATCATCATCGACGGGCAACCGGTCATCCTGATCAGCGAAACTTTCCCGCTCAGCCTCTATCTCTAGCGGTACCCGCCTCTATTACGCGCATCGATAAGGCAGGACGTCAGCCCGGCTGTTTAACCGCTCTTGGCGTCAATCTGCTCGCGCTTTGCCCAATAACCGGCTCAGGTGGGACGCCAACTGTTGACCAGCAGCCTCAACGCCGAGCGACAACCCCAGATCCCGGGTTCGGGTCATCGCCAACCCAGGATAGCCGCAGGGGTTGATGCGCGCGAAGGGCGCTGGATCAAGGTCGATATTCAATGCCAAGCCGTGATAGCTGCAACCCTGGCGCACACGCAGGCCAACGGAAGCAATCTTGGACTCAGCCACATAGACGCCGGGTGCGTCCGGACGGAGTGCGGCAACGACCCGATGCTCTGCCAAGAGATCCATCACGGCCTGCTCAAGCAGATGGACCAACTGTTTGATCCCGATGCGCGCACGCTTTAAATCGAGCAGCAGGTAGGCAACTAACTGACCCGGACCATGGTAGGTCACCTGGCCACCGCGGTCGCACTTCACCACCGGGATCGGACCTGGATCAAGCAGATGCTCAGCAAGCCCCGCCTGCCCTAGCGTGAACACCGGCGCATGCTCTAGCAGCCAAAGCTCATCATCCGTGTCCGTGCCGCGTGCATCGGTGAACGCGCGCATCTTGGTCCAGACGGTGAAATAATCGCAGTCCGGCCCCAGCCAGCGTATCCGCAGCGGACCGGCTGGAGGCGCCCCCTGAGCCATCTGGTGCGCCGACCAGTGCTCCGTCCGGCTCGGGCGCGACGGATACCTGGATGCAGGTGGCTCGGATGCCGCCCCTCGCGCTGGAGCAGTTGTGGCCCCCAAGCCAGGCTTAGGCATCCGAACAGGCTCGAGCGGCAGAAGATCCGGTGAGATCGGTGAGCCCATGTGCGAAGGGAGGCGCGATGGGAAGCCTTATAGGAAGCGCTGAAGAAAGCACAAAAAGAAGCACTGGATGAGCGCTCAGATCAAAACGCACAGGTGATCTGGGCGTGCTCGGAGAGCTCGCGATAGATGGCATCGAGCTGGCCCTTGCTTCGAGCCTCGATCTCGACCGTGACGGACACCCAGTTGCCGTTGCGGCTCGGTCTCGAGCGCAGCGCATCCTTGCTGGTCTCAGGGGCATGACGCTCGATGATCTCGATGACGATGGCCTCAATACCCGCTTCAGTCCGCCCCATTGCCTTAATCGGGAAGCGGCAGGGAAAGCGCAACAGCGTTTCGTCTTGATTCGCGTGAGTCTCTGTCATCGATGCCTCGGGTTGCGGCGGCTCAGGCAGCGGCGCGTCGGAGATCCGCCTTGAAGTCTTGGTAACAGCGATCAATCCGTTGCCAGAGCGGGCCGGGCTGGCCGGAGCCTACCAGCGCACCATCAAGGCGCGTCACCGGCATCACCTCGCGGGTGGAGCTGCTGATCCAAACCTCGTCCGCCCTACGCAACTCCTGGATCTCAATGTTGCGCTCCACGTGCGGAATTCCAGCGACATCGGCCAGTTCGAGCACCAGATCGCGGGTAATCCCGGCCAACAGCAGCGGTCCTTTGGGCGGCGTGACCAGACGCCCCTCGCGCACGATGAACAGGTTGCTGGTCGAGCCCTCCAGGGCTAAGCCGTCGCGCACCAGGATCGCCTCCTCGGCACCGGCCTCCTCGGCCGACTGCCGGAGTAGAACCGCTGCCAACAGCGCCGTCGCTTTGATATCGCAGCGTAGCCAACGAATATCGTCCCGGGTCACTGCCTCCACACCGCGCTCAGCGACCGCCAGATCACGCGGCTTCATCGGCTTCGTCATCGCCAACACCGTCGGAACCGGCTGACTCGGAAAACGATGATCACGGTTCGGTGCCACGCCACGCGTGACCTGTAGATAGAGCGCTTGATCTGCCTTGGGTGTTGACGACAACAGCCGTTGGAAGATGAGGGACCATTCCGGGGGGGAGAGTGGCGGCGCCAGCCCAATACCCTTGAGGCTGTTGTCTAATCGCTGAAGATGCTCGCGCTCACGTAGGGGCCTTCCCGCATAGGCAGGAATCACCTCATAGACCCCGTCACCGAAGAGGAAACCGCGGTCCATCACGGAGATCCTAGCCTGTTCTGGCGCTACAAAGGCCCCGTTGAGATAGAGCTCGTTCATCAAAAAAGCTTCAGCACTGAATCAACCGCCTGGCGCAGCAAGCCACCGCGATCCACCGCAGCCAGCGCAACCGCGGGCTGGCGATTGATCTCCTTGCCGTGAAGCATGAGCACGATCTCACCAACCTGCTGACCCGCGACAATGGGCGCACTCAACTCGGTAATCGGCTCAAGTTGGGCTGAAAGCTGATCAAAATCACCGCGCGGGATGGTGGCTGCCACATTGGTTGCCGGTCCAACCGCAACCGTCGGCGGATCGCCAGACCAGACCCGCAGCCATTCAAGAGGCTCTCCTCCAGGATAGAGGTGATGAGTCTCGAAGAATCGGAAACCATAGTTCAGGAGCGCCAAGCTATCGGCCACCCGGGCCGCATCACTCTTGGTGCCCATCACCACCGCGATCAACCGCTGACCATCGCGTTTAGCAGACGAGACGAGGCAGTAACCTGCCGCCTGGGTGTGGCCGGTCTTCACGCCATCAACGCCAACACCTCTGCCGAGCAGCTTGTTGCGATTGAACTGATTGATGCCGTGCCAACTGAACTCGGGTTGCGAGTACCAGCGATAATACGCTGGAAATTCGCGGATCATGGCCGCGGTCACGCGGGCAATATCGCTCGGCGTCGTGTAATGGTCCGGGTCGGGTAAGCCGGTGGCATTGGTAAAGTTGCTCTGGCTCATCCCGAGACGCTCCGCGTGTTGGTTCATCAGACCGGCAAAGCTCTCCTCACTGCCAGCAACATGCTCGGCCAAGGCGACACTGGCGTCGTTGCCGGACTGGATGATCATGCCCTTGAGCAGATCCTCAACCGAGATCAGATTGCCAACCTCGATGAACATCTTCGAGCCGCCGGTTCGCCAGGCCTTCTCGCTGATCAACACCTGGTCATCCAGCGCAATATTGCCTGCCGCCAATTCCGAGAAGACAGCGTAAGCCGTCATAATCTTGGTCAAGCTCGCAGGCTCAAGTCGGCTCTCGGCATTCGCTGCCGCCAACAGAGCCCCGCTGTCGTAATCGAGCAGCAGATAGCCTTGGGCACCAACCTCAGGGGCAGGCGGAGTCTCGGCCTGCACTGCAGTGGCAAACAGGCTGGCAAAAAAAATAGAGATGAAGTAATGCATGATGCTGAGTTTAATGGTGCTGAGTGTACCTGCTCACGCGCAACGGCAGCCTTGGTTGCGGCCTAGGGAACGACGACCAGGGGTTTTTCGACCCCCAGCCTGGCCAGTCGCCGGCCAAGCGCATCAGCGTCCCTTCGCGAGCGCACCGGGCCGACCTGCACTTTATAGAGCGGCGTCGGCGCATAACCCGAGGCTGCAGCGCGCACCAAGATGGGCTCTTTGACGCTGCGGGCTAATTGTCGCTTCAACTGTTCGGCATTGCCGCGACTGCCAAAGGCACCGACCTGCAGAAAGATCGGGGCTCCATCCGTCGCCGAAGCCGCCTCGCGGCCGACGGAAACCCTCGTCCGATCGCTCTCCAAAAAAGGGCTCACCGCTGTCGTCGACGAGCGCGTGGAGACGGTCGCTTGCTGTGACCTCGACAAACCCCCAGCCGGCGTTGCTGGGGTTGGCGAGCCTCTCCTGCCAGCCTCGGCAGAGGCGAGCCGCAAAAGCTCTTTTGCATCCTTGCCATGATCGCGCGGATCAATCGAGCGCACCTCCACCTGCGCGGTGCCCGCATTGACCATATCGAGACGCTTTGCTGCCGCATAGGAGAGGTCGATGATGCGATTGCCGACGAATGGACCGCGATCATTCACCTTGACCACCGCGCTGCGGCCATTCTCGAGATTGGTGACCAAGGCATAGGTTGGCAGTGGCAGGCTTTTATGCGCCGCGGTCATTTGGTGCATGTCGTAGCGCTCACCGCTTGAGGTCTTGCGGCCATGAAACTTCTTGCCATACCAGGAGGCCTGCCCGCGCTCGAGATGGTTGCGACTGCTATCTTTGGTGTAGTAACGCTTACCCAAGACCACATAGGTGCGCATGTTTCCGTAGCGTGATTTAGGCTCCACCTTCGGCAAGGCGTCTGGCGCTAGATCCGTCCATGCCGATCCAGAGGTCTCCAGAGTATTCGGCGCACTGCTGCAGCCAGCCAAGGCGATCATCAGCCCAGTCACCAGTACCAGCCTCGGTAGCGCCGGCGATGGGCCAAGTCCGTTCAGAAGGGCGATCATCGACATCTTAGTCCTCCGCTGATGTCTCCGCTGACGCAATCGCCCGACTCAGTTCCACGACGGCAAGCGCATAGAGATTGCTGTGGTTATAGCGGGTGATGGCATAGAAATTGTCAAGCGTGACCCAGTACTCCGGTCCATCGCGATCGAGCTCGATCAGTGCGGCTCGGGCGCTTGGATCGAGCCTTTCCAACGGCTCAACCCCAGCGGCTTCAAGCTGCGCGACGCTCAGGCCCGGCACCAATGGCCGCTTGCCGCCAACCTCAATCCCGGACTTGAGCGCGCTCGGCAAGGTAGCGGCTGAGGCGATCGGCTGTCCTCGTTGCCAGCCATGCTGGGCGAGATAGGCGCCGACGCTGCCAATCACGTCGGCATCGCTTTCCCAAAGATTGCGTTGGCCGTCGCCATCGAAATCAACCGCATAGGCCCGGTAGCTGGAGGGGATGAATTGCGGTTTGCCAACCGCGCCGGCATAGGAGCCACGGACACTGACTGGATCAATGGCCTCCTCACCGGCGAGCAGCAGAAAGGCCTCCAGCTCTTTGCGAAAGAATGCGGCCCGTCGCGGATAGGCGAAACCAAGGGTACTCAAGGCATCGAGCACGCGATGGCTGCCAAGGGTGCCGCCATAATTGGTCTCGATGCCGATGATCGCTGCCACGACCTCCGGCGGCACACCATAGGCTGCCTCGGCCTGAGCCAGCAGGGTCTGATGCTCAGCAAGGAAACGCCGCCCACCCGCAATGCGCTCGGGAGTGACGAACAAGGCCCGGTACTCCCCCCAGGGCTTAGCCTCGTAGGGCCGATTCATCGCATCGATGATCGCCTGCTGATAGCGCGCCTCGGCCATCAATGCCGACAGCTCAGCCCGGTCGAAGCCATGCTTCTCGACCATCTCTGCAACGAAGCGGTCGCGCTCGCTGCCAAAACTCTCCGGCTCGGCAGCCGCGGCGACAGAGGTGAGCAGCAAGGCCATCAGGATGACTGGCCTGGCCCAAGGCCATCGGGTGCGCGGGTGAATCGGCATCTGAGGAACAGTCTTCATAAGATCGAAACGCACTTGAGTATAGGCCGGAACTCACTCTGTTTGAATCAGTTTCCGCCTTGTATGCACCGCCATCAAGACGCCGAACCCCAGCATCAGGGTGACCAATGAGGTGCCACCATAGCTGATCAACGGCAATGGCACCCCAACCACCGGCAGTAACCCGGTTACCATCCCCATGTTCACAAAGAGATAAACAAAAAACACCATGGTGATGGAACCGGCCAAGAGCCGGCTAAAGGCATCCTGCGCCTGGGCCGCGATGGTCAGTCCGCGCAGGATCACGGCGAGGTAGAGAAACATCAGGATCAAGATGCCAGAGAGGCCGAGCTCCTCGCCGATCACGGCAAAAATGAAATCGGTCGAGCGCTCCGGCAAGAACTCCAGCTGTGACTGGGTGCCTTGCAGCCAACCCTTGCCGTAAATCCCGCCAGAGCCAATCGCAATCTGCGATTGAATGATGTGATAGCCCGCTCCCAAGGGGTCGGAGCCAGGGTCGAGAAAGTTCAGCACGCGCCGACGCTGGTAGTCTTGCATCAAAGACCAAAACACCGGCGCCGCCACGGCCGCAAGCACGGCAAAGCTGATGATGAGCCGCCAGCGCAAACCGGATAGGAACAAGGTTGCCACCCCGCTGCTTGCGACTAGCAAGGCCGTGCCTAGGTCTGGCTGCTTGGCGATCAGCAGCACAGGCAACCCAATCAATAAGGCCACCACCAGGATATCCAGCAGCCGCGGCGGGAGCGGGCGCAAAGACAGATACCAGGCCACCATCATCGGTAGGGCAAGCTTGAGGATCTCGGACGGCTGAAATCTGAACACCCCCAGATCGAGCCAGCGCTGAGCCCCTTTGCTCTGTTCTCCAATTAGCAACACCAGCATCAGCAAGCCTAAGCCGAAGAGATACAGGGGCGCCGACCACTGGCGTAGCAAGGCGGGCGACAGCTGCGCGACGCCGAGCATCAGCAGCAGGGCGAGACCGAGCCGGAGGGCTTGTCGCTCAACCTGCCCCGCTGACTGACCGGTCGCGCTGAAGAGCATCAGCAAACCGAAGGCTGAGAGCAGCAACACCAGCAACAGCAACGGCAGGTCGATATGCAGCCTGCTCATCCAGCCTCGGTCGAGCGAATCATGACCGACATCGAGATCAACATTGCGATGTTTAGCCATCGGTGAAGGTCGTCGTCAACGGCCACTGCCATCATCCGCATCCGCCGGAACCGTCACACGTTGATCGAGCAGCCAGCTATCCATCACCGCACGGGCGATCGGCGCCGCCGTTGCTCCGCCATGCCCGCCATTCTCGACAATGACCGCAACCGCAATACGCGGCTCCTCAATTGGCGCAAAACCAACGAACAAGGCATGATCGCGCATGCGCTCCGCGACCTCGGCCTCGTTATAGGTCTCGTTCTGACCAACCGTAAAGACCTGCGAGGTCCCGGTTTTGCCAGCGATGCGATAGGCATCCGTGCGAATGCGGCCTGCCGTACCGCGCCGCCCCTCGACCACATTAGCCATCGCGTCCATGATGGTTTGCCAATGCGAGGGGTCCTGATCCGAGATGGGCCTACGCTTGATCTCGGTGGTCTCCAAGGGAGCCCCGAGGCTAGCACGCGTCGCGCGCACCAAGCGTGGTTGGATAAAGGTGCCGCCGTTGGCAAGGGTTGCCGTCGCTGCCGCAAGCTGCAAGGGCGTCGCCAGAAAGGCGCCTTGGCCAATGCCGACGATGAGCGTCTCACCGGGAAACCAGGGCCGATTGCGCACGCGCCTCTTCCACTCTGGAGAAGGCAGCAATCCACCCAGTTCACCAGCAATATCGGCCCCGGTTGGACGGCCGAAGTTGAATTCGGCCAAAAGATCATCAAGCCGATCGATCCCCATGTCATGCGCAAGCCGATAGAAATACACATCGCAGGACTGAACGATCGCATCCTCCATCGCCAGGGTGCCATGGCCACCACGCCGCCAGCAGCGGTAGCGGTGGGTATGTCCGGGCAATTGAAAGTAGCCACCGCAGTACTTGCCTTGGTTAGCCGTCGTAACGCCCGTCGCGAGCCCGGCGAGCGCGATGAAGGGCTTAACGGTCGACCCCGGCGGATACTGACCACGAACGGCGCGATCGTAGAGCGGACGATCGATGTCGTCGCGCAAGGTCGCATAGGCCTGATACCCAATGCCACCGACAAACGGATTGGGATCGTAGCGCGGCGAACTGACCATCGCTAACACGCCACCGGTCTCTGGCTCGATCGCAACGACGGCCCCCCGGTAGTCACCCAGTGCAGCCGCGGCATCCCGTTGCAGATCCATGTCCAGGAACAGGTGCAGGTCACGCCCTGGCACTGGCGTCTTCTGCTCGCGTTGCTCGAGCACGCGCCCCCGCGCATTGACCACGGCCTGTTGATAACCGACGTGGCCATGCAGCCATTGCTCATGATACTTCTCCACTCCCACCTTGCCGATATGGGTGCTGCCGGCGTAGTCCGAGCGGTCGATCTCTTCAAGTTCCTGCTCGTTGATGCGCCCGACATAGCCGACGAGATGACCGGTATACGGGCCAGCCGGATAATAGCGCGACAGCTCAGCTGTAATCTCGACGCCAGGAAAGCGATGCCCCTGCACTGCAAACCTGGCACGCTCGGTTTGGTTGAGGTCGAGTCTGATGGGGACGCCCTCGAATCGCCGGCGCTGCGGCAGAAGTCGCTCGAAACGCTCAAGGTCGACGTCCGAGATCGGCACCAGTCTCGATAGGGCGGCAATGGTTGCCTCGACATCCCCCACCTTCTCTGGCTCGATCGTGAGCGAGTAAGATGGCACATTATCTGCCAACAACACACCATTGCGATCGTAGATTAGGCCCCGCGTCGGTGGCATCGGTTGAATCTTGATGCGATTATCGTTAGAAAGCGTCGTAAAGTGGTCATGCTGAACCACCTGCAGCTGAAACAGCCGTGCCGCGATCAGCGACAAACTGAGCGCCACCAAGACGGCCAGCAGGATAGCGCGCGCCCGGAACAGGCGTTTTTCCCCGCGACGGTCTTCAAATAGGGTTCCCAGCATCGTCTCGACTCAGCAGGTAAGGGTGCTATTCAGCGCGCGTTGTCGCTCTGACCGGGTCGCTCTGATCGGGTCGCAGCGATCGGGCACGCGCTTGTTTCAGGCTCACTAGACTTCAGGCAATCCAGCTGCGAGGCGCAGCCGGTCAAGCAAAAGGCTTAACCAGGGCCACATCAGCAGACCGACAAATGTCGGCAGCCAATAGGCCAGGGTCGGCGTCGGCTGCCCCATCGCGCCCAAGATCCAGAGTGAGAGCAAGCGTTCGATCAACAGCAACAGCCAGACCGCGACCGCTTGCTGCGAAAGCGGAAAGGCGCGAATACGTCGATGCAGCTCGCCAGCCAAATAGGCCACCACCGAGAGTGACAGCGCATGCTCGCCAAGCAGCGCACCGGAGACCACATCTTGCACGATGCCGAGTGTGAAGCCAGAAAAGACACCAAACCGGGGCGATAACACCAGGCACCAGTAGATCAAGATCAGGACAACCCACTGAGGACGGAAATCGCTCGTCCAGCTCGGCATGGGAAGAATGGTGAGCGTCAATGCCGCAACCAGCGTCAAAAAGACGACCAGTGAACCCCGTGACAAACCGCTCATGAGCGGTTATCCGAGGGCTCAGCGGCATCCGCGGCGTCGGCTGGCTGGTGATTGCGCCCAAACCCTTGGACAGGCTCATCCGGGCCAAAAACGGGATCGAGGGTCCAGACCAGCAGCACCTCGTGGCTGCGATCCAAACGTGCCGTGGGCACGGCATGGACGGTCGCGAAGGAGCTATTTGGATCATCAGCCACCTCGACGATGCGCGCGACCGGATAGCCAGGCGGAAAAACCCCACCCATGCCCGACGTCACCAGAAGATCACCCACGCGAACGTCAGCGTTCTTCGGCAAGTGGTGCAAGCGTAGCCGGTTGACCCGGCCGGTGCCGGTGGCGATGGTGCGCAGCCCGTTGCGGTTAATCTGCACCGGTAGCGCATGGTCGGCATCGGTGATGAGCAGGACCGTCGCCGTCAGCGGATTGGCGACCACCACCTGCCCCATCACCGCATTCGCATCGAGCACTGGCTGGCCCACATAGACGCCAGAGACCGTGCCCTTGTCGACCAAGACCTGCTGTCGATAGGGATCAAGCTCGACTTGCAGCAGTTCAGCAACCAACACCCGATCGCTGACCTTGAAGGAGGAGCCGAGCAGATCCCGTAGTCGGCTATTTTCCGCCTGCAGCGCCATAAACCGCTGCATCTGGCCTCGCAACACGAGGTTTTCGCTCTCCAACAAACTGTTGCGCTCGCGCAGATCGGCCCCTGTGGCGAATTGGGAATCGAAGTCGCGCGCAAGCCGGCTAGGCTGCGCTGCAAGCCATTGCACGGGGTAGACCGCCACGGCGAGCGTCGAACGCAGCCATCCCAGGTAGCGCTCTTGGGCGTCAACGATCATTAGGGCGAGCGCAAACAACACCGCGATCAATAACCGCCATAGCGGTGAGGGGCCATGATGGAACAGCGCGTTGATAGGACGTCTCTCCGCGTTGACTCAAGACTCACCGGCAATGGAGCATCATTACTCGACCGAAAAGACCTCTAGCCCGCGCCGATCCATCATCTCCAGCGCCTTGCCGCCTCCGCGCGCCACGCAGGTCAGCGGGTTTTCAGCCACCACCACCGGCAGCCCGGTCTCCTCTGAGATCAGCCGATCCAGATCGCGCAGCAAGGCGCCCCCGCCGGTCAGGACGATGCCTCGCTCAGCGACATCCGCCCCTAGCTCTGGTGGCGTTTGCTCAAGCGCGTTTTTCACCGCGCTGACGATACTATGCAACGGCTCTTGTAGGGCCTCGAGGATCTCGTTGCTGTTCAGGCTAAAGCTGCGAGGCATCCCTTCTGCGAGATTGCGGCCCCGCACCTCGATCTCGAGCACCTCCTCGCCAGGAAAGGCCGTGCCAATCGAGTGTTTGATGCGCTCGGCTGTCGCCTCACCAATAAAGGTTCCGTAATTGCGCCGGACGTAGTTGATGATGCTGTCATCGAAGGTATCGCCGCCGATCCGCGCCGAACTCGAAAACACGATGCCGTTCAGAGAGATCACCGCCACCTCCGAGGTCCCGCCACCGATATCGAGCACCATCGAGCCCTGTGGCTCATCGACGGGCAGCCCGGCGCCAATCGCGGCCGCCATGGGCTCTTCGATCAGATAGACCTCGCGCGCACCGGCGCCATAGGCCGACTCCTTGATCGCGCGCCGCTCGACCTGGGTCGATCCGCAAGGCACACAGATCAGGACACGCGGGCTCGGTCGGATCAACCGAGATTCATGGACCTTATGAATAAAATACTGCAGCATCTTCTCGGTGACAGTGAAGTCAGCGATGACGCCGTCTTTCAGGGGCCGAATGGCAACGATGTTCTGCGGCGTCCGCCCCCGCATCTGCTTGGCCTCTTCGCCAACCGCGGCAACCGACTTACGGCCCCCGTCCTGATCTTGGCGAATCGCAACCACTGACGGCTCATCCAGCACGATACCCTGTCCGCGCGTGTAGATCAGCGTGTTAGCGGTTCCGAGGTCGATCGATAGATCGTTCGAGAACAGCCCTCGAATACGTCTCAGGAACATCGATAGCTCACTCCAGCGTTATCAGCCGCATCGCGCCCGACGATGACGCGTGAAACTGAGGCGCCGCTGGAAAAGGCGGCGCCGAATCTTTAAGCATTATGCCGTAAATAAGGGATATCTCAGCGCCGACGGTACGCTGATCGAGCCGCAGGGTTCGGACTCGGCGCAGGCGGCGTCAGTTAGCTCGGCGACGCTGAACAGCACAGCCTAGCCGAAGCAGCGCGATGGTCGGGATAGACAACGTCGCTTCTCGTCGATGATCTCCCGAATGAAACACTGCCTAATCTAGCAACGGAGCTTTCGCCGAGCAAGCAGATCATCGGCCGCTCGGTCGAGCGACCTCGAGCGAGCAAGCCTAAACCAACCGACCAGGGCCAGCGGATTCGGCTGCTCTCGCCTGCCCGGCCCCGGCTGCTTGTGGTAATTTGATGTTGACCACCGACTTCCACCCAGGTCGGACAGCAGCCCTAAGCATCCCTGCAGACCTCAACCCAGCACCTTTTTACCATGGCCCTTGACACCAGCGACGTTGCCAAGATCGCGCACCTCGCCCGGCTCGCCGTCAGCGACGGCGAGCTCGATCACTTCAGTACCGAGCTCAGCAGCATCCTCGACCTGGTCGAGCAGATGAGCGCTATCGACACCACTGGCGTCGAGCCAATGGCCCATCCGCTGCGCATGGCGCAACGATTGCGGCCAGATCGGGTCACCGAGGCGAACAACCGCGACTCATTCCAACAGATTGCACCCCAGACCGAGGATGGTCTCTACCTGGTCCCAAAGGTGATCGAGTGAGCCTGATGACTGAACCATCGATTCCAGCGCTCAGTGCCGCCCTTCGCGCTCGCGAGTTCTCGGCGCGTGAACTAACCGAGGAGTATCTCGCGCGCATCGAGCGGCTCGACGATCAGATCAACGCCTACATCACGGTCACCGCGGAGCAGGCGCTCGCCGCAGCCGAGCAGGCCGATCAACAACTTGCTGCAGGCGCCGCAGGGCCGCTGACCGGCATCCCGATCGCCCACAAAGACATCTTCTGCACCCATGGGGTCAAGACGAGCTGCGGCTCGCGCATGCTCGACAGCTTCATCGCGCCCTACGATGCCACCGTCGTCCAACGTCTGCAGGCCGCAGGCATGCCCATGCTGGGCAAGACCAACATGGACGAATTCGCGATGGGCTCATCGAACGAGACCAGCTTCTATGGTCCGGTGCGTAACCCTTGGAGCCACGAGCGGGTTCCGGGTGGTTCTTCCGGCGGCTCGGCAGCGGCAGTTGCCGCTGGACTCTGTGTTGCCGCCACCGGCACAGATACCGGTGGCTCGATCCGTCAGCCCGCAGCCTTCTGCGGCGTCACCGGCATCAAACCGACCTATGGCCGTTGCTCGCGCTGGGGCATGATCGCCTTCGCCTCGAGCCTGGATCAGGCCGGGGTCTTTGCCCGCAGCGCCGCCGACGCCGCGCTGGTGCTGCAGGCGATGGCCGGCTTCGACGAACACGACTCGACCAGCGCCCATGCGCCAGTGCCAGACTATGCTGCGCAGCTCGAAGAGCGCATCGATGGGCTCAAGATTGGCCTGCCAAAAGAATACTTCGGCGAGGGGCTCGATCCCGACGTCGCCGCCTCGGTCGAGGCTGCGATCAAGGAATACGAGGCCCTCGGCGCTAGCGTCCGCGAGATCAGCCTACCGAATGTGCCCCTGTCGGTGCCGGTCTACTACGTCGTTGCTCCAGCCGAATGCTCATCCAACCTCGCCCGCTTCGACGGCGTACGCTATGGCCACCGCTGCGATGCCCCAGAGGATCTCGAAGACCTGTATAAGCGCAGCCGCGCCGAAGGCTTCGGCCCCGAGGTCAAGCGCCGCATCATGATCGGCACCTATGTCCTCTCCGCTGGCTACTACGACGCCTACTACCTCAAGGCCCAGCAGCTCCGGCACCTGATCAGTGACGATTTCCGCCGCGCCTTCGAGCAGGTCGACGTGATCATGGGGCCAACCACGCCGAGCACCGCGTTCGCGTTGGGCGCTAAGTCCAATGACCCAGTCGCGATGTACCTGAACGACATCTACACCATCGCCACTAACCTAGCCGGCCTGCCAGGTTTGTCAATCCCAGTTGCGCCCGTTGATGGCATGCCAGTCGGCCTGCAGCTGATTGGAGACGTCTTTCAGGAAGGGCGTCTGCTCAACATCGCCCATCGGTTGCAGCAGGCCACCGACTGGCATCGGCTAACGCCCGGCCTCGCGGCCAACCGCTAAAGCCTGCGGGCTTCTTAAGATTGACACTACAGGCCATACGCGACATACTGAGCGGCTAGGCGTTTGAGCGCCACCGAACATTTGATCCGCCAAGCTTAGGAGATCACTCTTGGCCAATACCGCACAAGCTCGCAAGCGCGCCCGTCAGGCGGAAAACCATCGCCAACGCAATGCCGCGCAGCGCAGTACCTTGCGTACCGCGATGAAGAAGGTCTTGAAGGCTGCTGCTGCTGGCGATCACGCCACTGCGACTGCTGCCTACCAAAAGGCCGTTCCGGTGATCGATCGTGCTGCCGGCAAGGGTCTGATCCATGCCCATAAGGCCGCGCGTCATAAGTCCAGGCTGAATGCCCGCGTCAAGGCGCTGGCTTCCTGATTCCTGGCCTGATTCAACGCGGTCACCTGTTCGCTGGGCTGCCATCGCCAGCGACCGGCGAGGTCTTCGAAGAGCTGCTGCGGTGTCGCAACCTGCGCATCGAGCGTATCACCAGTAGCGGCAAGCCTGAGCCTGTCCTCTACGATCAGGCCCACGACGAATGGGTCCTGCTGCTGAGCGGTGAAGCACGGCTTGAGATCGCGGGTGAGGCGATCACGCTGAGCCGCGGTGATTACATCTTCATCCCGGCTCACACCCCGCACCGCGTCTTGCAGACCGCACAGACCTCTGTCGAGCCGACCTCGGCTGATCCAGGCTGTACCTGGCTGGCGATCCACCTCGAGGCCTAAGGTGCCGCACCTCTTCGTCGCCGTCACTGCGCATGGCTATGGCCATCTTGCACAGGTCGCGCCGGTCGTCAGCGAGCTAAAGCGCCGCCTCCCGAATCTCGAGATCAGTCTGCAGGGCAACATTGCCCCGGCCTTCGCTAACGCTCGGCTGCCAGCGGGCTATCATCACATCCCATCCGCGGCCGACGTGCCGCTGCCGATGCAGGGCCCCTTGACGACGCGGTGGGTCGAGGGACTGGCGGACTATGTGGCGTTCGACCTGGACTACCCAGCGCATCAGGCGCGACAGCGCCAATTGTTCGAGCAGGCGCGCCCCGATCTGGTGCTTGCGGACATCCCCTGGCTACCGCTGGATGTCGCCCGTTCGATGGGCATTCCCTGCGCTGGACTCTGCTCGCTGAGCTGGTACGACATCCTTATCGAAAGCCCGGTTGGCTCGCAACTGCCTGCAGCATTGGCGCAGCGGATGCAAGGCGCCTATGGTGGTGCCGACCTCTTCCTGCGGCCCGCACCCTCGATGCCGATGGGCTGGCTGCCGAACGGGCGCGATATCGGGCCGATCGCGCAGCCATACCGGCGCGATCCGGTTGGTTTACGTCAGCGTCTCGGGCGACCCGCCATTGAACAACTGGTGCTGATGCAGTTCGGTGGGACCGGACGCTTACAGCTCGGCGGCGGCCCGACATTGATCGAGGGCGTGCGCCTGCTGAGTCCCGATGCAGACGCGGGGCTTGGACGTGATGACCTGACCCTGATCGGCGCCGATGGCAACAACGTCCTCAAGGTGCTCGCAAGCTGCGATGCCCTGATCACCAAGCCTGGCTACGGCACCTTTGCCGAGGCTGCCTGCAACGGCATCCCGGTACTGTCAGTCGAACGTCAGGATTGGCCGGAAAGCCGCTGGCTAGTCGACTGGCTCGCCGATCAGGTGCCACTGCGCGAGATCAGCGCAAGCGACTTTGCTGCCGGCCAGATTCGCGAGCCGCTGGGTGAATTGCTCGCTGAGGGCATCGCTGAGCCAGTTGCGCCGACGGGGGTCGCCGAGGCTGCCGATCTGCTTATCGACCTACTGAGCTAGAGAGTCTGCCGAAACCCAACAGCCATGAAACCCGGGCGGGATGGCGTGCGGCAGCTCAATCGTCGCTTGGATCGCCAGATCCGCCGCGCGCAGCACCAGCAGATCCGAGCGTCGCTCGGCACCGCGATAGACCAGGCTCAGTAGCCAGTCCTCCTGATCCGGTTGCGTTGCGGTTGGAATGGGCTCTCCCGGTAGGTCGGCGCCAAGATCTTGCTGGGTCAACTCGCCGGTCTGGGTATCGAAACGCTGTACCGCGCTGAAGAACGGAAGCCTGCGACCGACTGGCGTGCCGATGCCATAGATCTGCTGCCGCTCGGCGCCGAGTCGGCCCGGGCTGACAGTTGGCAGCTCGAAGCCGACCTCCTCGCTGCAAGGACTGAGCGAGCAACGATTGGCTGCGGGATCGATCTGAAGCCGTTCCAGCCGAGGCAGCCCATCGCTCTGCTCGACCTCGCGAAAAAAGCCCTCGACATCACCCAAGGCCGGAAACCGAGGATAACGGATCACGCGCAGATCGAGGCCGCCGTCGTCGCGGTCACAGGCCGCGGCGATGTGGAAGACGAAGCCCGGCACCGCATCGATCAGTTGCGTCGGTCCGCCTTCACGCGGTACCAGCAAGGCCTGCATCGGCCGCTCTGTCTTCAGCTTCAGCGAGGCCGCCGGGCTCTTGAGCCCGAGCAATGCGCGCGGGATATCGAAATCGGCGAAAGGCAGCAAGACGCAGATCCAGTGCGCGGTCACGGCGATATCGTGCACGAAGCTGAAGCGATCAAGCTGATGAACCTCGGGGGTTGTCATCACTCCCTGGGCATCGACCCGATACAGTAGCAACCGGCTCGGACGCCCGAGCACCAATCCGAAATTGATCAGCTCGCCCGTTTCCGCATCTTGCTGCGGATGCGCGGAGAATGGCAGCAGCGGCGTGCTCCAACGGGACAGTGGATCGAACCGATTGCAGAGTTGGCCGGCAAACTCCTCTTCGCCCTGGGTCGCTAGCGTCACTGGGTCCAAGCGATGCGGGGCGCCACCTTCCCAGAGTGCCAGCAGCCGCTTGCCATGCCAGACCACATTGGTATTGGCAGCATTCTTGAAACGCAGCCGGAAACCATTGGCCAAGAGACCACCCGGTTTCTGCGTGCCGAAGCCACGCCAGAGCATGCGCCCAGCAGCCTCTTCCGCGCAAAAAGCCCGGGTGCGAACGAAGCGATTGGTATAGCGTACCCGACCTGGCGTGAACTCGAAGCGACAGAGGTGACCATCGCCATCGAAGTTATGACCATAGGGCACTCCGCCGCGCTCGAAGCGTCCCGGTCCATTGCGATAGAGCACGCCATTCAATGCAGGGGGCAGCTGACCCGAGACGCTCAGCTCGAGATCGGTATACTCGCGCTCCACCGGCGTCATTGCTTCCGCCAGTATCTTCAACATCTCAGCGCGATGGATGGTCATGAGGGATCTCGAGTTCTTGAAAACAGCGCGAGCACAAGAGGTCATCCAGCGGCTATCACAGGCGGCACTCTGGAGCTGCGTCTTGGTCGTTGCCTACTTGGCCTTTCTGCCAAGCGCGGACCCGATCGGCGCCTCCTGGGATAAGGCCAATCACCTGCTGGCCTTCGCGGTGATGGCTTGGCTGGCCGATCTCGGCTGGCCAGCGAGGCGGCAAGCCAGTCTCCGCTGGGGGCTGCTGCTTGGCTATGGTTTACTGATCGAGACGGTACAGCACTTCATCCCGCTGCGACACTTCTCGCTGCTTGACTGGGTTGCTGACGGAATAGGGATCCTGATCTACCTTGGCCTAAAGGCCCGTTGGCAAGGTTACCAGCGTTCGAGCGCATTGAAACACTGAACAGCTCGGGTTAGCAGGCTCCGTCAGCCGATCGAGCTGGCCTTCCTCGCTGCGTCCTATCCGGTCCTTGCTGTCCAGCCTTTACTATCCAGCCTCGATTCCCTCGACCCGCTGGAATCCGCGCGGCAATAAGGCGCCTCGTCGCCCACGCTCAGCCTGATAACGCGCGATATCAGCCGGCTTCAGCGTCAGTTGACGCTTGCCGCTGAAGACGCTCAGACTGGCTCCTGTCGGCAAGGTGCAGATCGCCGCGACCACCTCCTCGCGCGCCTTCAAGCGGGCGCTTGGGATGCCGATCAGCTTATTGCCCTTGCCGCGCGTCAGCTCTGGCAGCTCCGCTGCAGGGAAGACCAGCAGATGGCCCGCCGTCGTCGCGATCGCGACCAGCGCATCCGGTTCGCTCACCAACAGCGCCGGCGGCAGGACTCGAGCACCCTCGGGCAACATCAATACCGCCTTGCCTCCTCGCGGCTTGGCGATCAAGGCCTCGAGCGCGCAGATAAAGCCATAGCCTGCGTCCGAGGCCAGCACGAGGCGCTGGGTCGGATCGCCGCCGAGCACCCTGATGAAACTCGCGCCCTTGGGCGGATCGAGCCGCCCCGTCAGCGGTTCACCCTGACCCCGCGCCGAGGGCAGCGAGTGCGCCGGCAGCGAATAACTTCGTCCGGTGCTGTCCAGAAAGACCGCAAGCTGATTGCTGCGCAGCCGCGCCGAAGACAAGAAGCGGTCGCCGGCCTTGTACGATAGGCTGGCGCCATCGATCTCGTGGCCTTTGCCTTGGCGCACCCAGCCCTTCTCCGACAGCACCAGGGTCACCGGCTCGCTCGGCGCCAGCTCGGTCTCGTTCAGCGCTGCCGCTAGCGGTCGCTCGGCCAGCGGCGAGCGGCGCTCATCGCCGAACTGCTTGGCATCTTGCTTGATCTCGTCGATGATCAGGTCGCGCAGTTGGGTCTCTTCGCCAAGGATGGCCTGGATGCCATCGCGCTCCTTGGCCAGTGCATCCTGCTCGCCGCGGATCTTCATCTCCTCGAGCCGTGCGAGCTGGCGCAGCCGGGTGTTGAGCACATAGTCGGCCTGTACCTCGGTGAGTGCGAAGCGCGCCATCAGCACCGGCTTGGGCTCGTCCTCGGTACGAATGATGCGAATCACCTCGTCGATATTCAGAAAGGCAATCAGCAGGCCGTCCAACAGGTGCAGCCGCTCGAGCACCTTGTCGAGCCGATACTGCAGCCGGCGGCGCACCGTGCTGCGCCGATAGCTCAGCCATTCGGTCAGGATCCTGCGCAGGCTCATCACCCGTGGTCGGCCATTGAGCGCGATCAGGTTCATGTTGACCCGATAGCCGCGCTCGAGATCAGTCGTCGCGAACAGGTGCGACATCAACCGGTCGACATCGATGCGATTCGAGCGCGGCACCAGCACCAGCCGGGTCGGGCATTCGTGGTCCGACTCGTCGCGCAGATCCTCGAGCATCGGCAGCTTTTTCGCCTGCATCTGCGCGGCGATCTGCTCCATGATGCGACTGCCGGAGACCTGATAGGGCAGCGCCGTGATGATGATGTCGCCCTGCTCCAGCTCGTAGCAGGCGCGCTGCTTGATCGAGCCATGCCCGGTCTCGTACATCCGCCGCAGCTCCGCCGGCGGCGTGATGATCTCGGCCGCGGTGGGAAAGTCCGGCCCGGGGATATAGCGCATCAAGGCATCCAGCTCGGCATCCGGATGCTTGAGCAGGTGGATGCAGGCCTTGGCGACCTCGCGCAGATTGTGCGATGGGATGTCGGTGGCCATGCCGACGGCGATGCCGCTGGCGCCATTCAGCAACAGGTTCGGCAGCCGGGCCGGCAGCGTCTTTGGCTCTTCTAGGGTGCCATCGAAGTTCGGTTGCCAGTCGACCGTGCCCTGGGCGACCTCGGCGAGCAGCACATCGGCATAGGGCGTGAGACGCGACTCGGTGTAGCGCATTGCCGCGAACGACTTGGGGTCATCCGGCGAGCCCCAGTTGCCCTGGCCATCGATCAGCGGATAGCGATAGCTGAACGATTGGGCCATCAGCACCATCGCCTCGTAGCAGGCGCTGTCGCCATGCGGATGGAACTTGCCAAGCACGTCGCCAACGGTACGCGCCGACTTCTTGAACTTGGCCGTGGCCGTTAGACCGAGATCGGACATCGCATAGAGGATGCGACGCTGCACGGGCTTGAGCCCATCGCCGATATGCGGCAAGGCCCGGTCCAGGATCACGTACATTGAGTAATCCAGGTAGGCCTTCTCACTGAACAGGTGTAGCGGCAGGCGCTCGAGGCCTTCGGGGCTATAGATGGTAGTTTCGGTCATGCAAGGCCGGTCGGCGCGGGGCGAGTCTGCGGTTAGAGCCTGTCAGGCGATTGGCCGACCATCTCGTACCGACTGGTGCAGGATGGTCGTTTACTTTCAGTAAAGGGTCGCTATCTCAGTGCGCAATGGTCGCGACACCATGGCCGAGCGAGGCGCTGACGATCATCGCCATGAAGGTCAAGACGACCCAGGTCATGGCGCCGGCGATCAGATCATCGGCAATGATGCCGAGCCCACCCTTAAAGCGCTCCTCGGCCCAGCTCACCGGCCAAGGCTTATAGATGTCAAACAGGCGGAACAGCAGAAAGCCCATGAGAATCCAGGCCAGACTGACCACGGGGGCGGCAGCCATTGCGACCAGGAAGCCGACGACCTCGTCCCAGACGATGGACGCTGGATCATCTTCGCCCATCTCGGCGGCGACCTTGTCACAGGCCCAGAGTCCGACGCCGATCAGCACCGCAAGGGCGACCAAGTAGGATAAGCCTGGCAGATGGGCGAGTACCAGATAGATCGGGATCGCGACTAGGGTGCCCATGGTGCCAGGCGCTATCGGCGAGAGGCCGGCACCAAAGCCATAGGCGATGAGGTGGTCGGGACGGCTGGGTTGGAACGTCGGACTGACGACAGCGTTGGAAGTTGGGGTCGTGCTCATCAGTGGTCTCCTTAGGCTTAAGATATCGAGGCGGTTAGATTGAGAGGGTGAAGATGTTGGGGAAGCCCATCCTTAACGGGGCGTTGTTGCCCTGATCGTCGCCGATCAAACGGCAAAATGATCGTAGCCACTGCGCTCGCTGTGCCATTGATGGCCATCGGCAGTCATCCAGCGCAGGCCTGGTCGGGTTTCGATCTCGCCGATCTGCGTCAGCGGACAGCCGGCAGCGGCCGCAAGGACCTTCAGTTCAGCAAGATGCGACTTGGGTATGGTAAAGCAGAGCTCATAGTCATCGCCGGCCATCAGCGGTAGCGACCAGTCGCCACTGGCTGCAACCTCGCCCGCGACCTGATCGGCGAGCGGCAGGCGGTCGAGCTCGATACGGGCGCCGCAGGCGGAGGCGCTGAGGAGATGACCCAGGTCTGAGGCGAGGCCGTCTGATAGGTCAATCGCTGCGGTCGCAACCCCGCGCAGCACCTCGCCCAGGGCCACCCGCGGCGTCGGCCGCTCTAGGCGCTGGCGCAGATACTCGCCAAGCGGCTCACCGCGCTGCAGATGCTGCAGGGCGAGCCCAGCATCGCCGAGCGCGCCGCTGACGCAGACGAGATCGCCGGTGCGCGCGCCGGAACGGCGCAATGCATGGCCCTTGGGCACAAGGCCATGCACCTGCACCGAGATGCACAGCGGGCCTCGAGTCAGATCGCCGCCAACGAGGCGCAGATCCTCATGGCGTGCCAGCTCCGCAAAGCCGCGCGCGAAGGCCTGTAGCCAAGGCTCGTCCGGCTCGGGCAAGGTCAGCGCCAGGGTCGCCCAAGCCGGCTCGGCGCCGACCGCCGCCAGGTCACTGAGGCCCACCGCGAGCGACTTATGTCCCAGACCTTCGGGGTTGGTATCCGGCAGGAAGTGGACGCCGGAGACCAGGGTGTCGATACTGACGGCAAGCTCGCGATCGATCGGAATCTGGAGCAGGGCGCAGTCATCGCCGAGATCGAGCAACACGTCATCGCGCTTGCTCCCAAGGCCGGTGAGGTGTCGCTGGATCAGATCGAATTCAGACATCGCGATGGCTCTCAACGGGTGCGGCTGTTATCGGCTCAGTCACCGCCCATGATGGACGCGCCGATGGTTGCCGGGCAGTGGCGTTCAAGTGGGCAAGTCGTTGTGGATACAGGGTTCTAAGCGGTGGTCTTACGGGCGAACTCATCGGCACGGGCCGAGCGCGCGACCCGGTCCAGCACTGCATTGACGTAGCGATGGCCTTGCTCGGCGCCAAAGGCCTTGGCGAGCTCCACGGCCTCGTTGATCACCACACGCACCGGCAGCTCAACACTGAACAGCAGTTCGTAGGTGCCGATGCGCAAGATGCTGCGCTCGACCGGGTCGAGGCTTTGCAGCGAGCGGTCGAGGTTGCCGCGTAAGGCGTCGTCGATCTCATCGGCCTGCTCTGGAATCTCGCGTAGCAGGTTGCTAAACAGCTGATGGTCGTAAGGGCGCGGCTTCAACGCTTGCTGGCTGGCCTTGCCGGCCTGTCCGCTGGAGGCGGCTGCCTGAGCCTCGGCGCGCGCTTCGGCCATGCCCTCAGCAATCGCCTCCATCCAGGAGGGATCATCGAAGAAATGGCTGGCGATCTCGGCGGGTGACTGCCCGCTCACTTGCCATTGGTAGAGCGCGAGCACGGCATAGCGACGCGCCTCGCTGCGGCGTCCAGCCATCTCAGGCGAGTCCGCGCAGCAGGTTGACCATCTCGATGGCCGAGAGCGCGGCCTCAGCGCCCTTGTTGCCCGCCTTGGTGCCGGCGCGCTCGATGGCCTGCTCGATGGTATCCACAGTGAGCACGCCAAAGGTGACCGGGAGCCCATGTTTCAGGCTGACCTGGGCCATGCCCTTGACACATTCGCCAGCGACATACTCAAAGTGCGGTGTGCCGCCACGGATCACGGCGCCAAGGGCAATTATCGCGTCGACATCGCCCTTGGCCGCGATGTGCTCGATGACGACCGGCATCTCAAAGGCGCCTGGTACCCGCACGATGCTCAGGTCAGCCTCCTCGGCGCCATGGCGTTTGAGGGTATCGATAGCCCCTTTCTCAAGGCTCTCGACGACAAAGCTGTTCCAACGCGAGACGACTAGGCAATAACGGGCGTTGCCGGCGTGGAGCACGCCTTCGTAGGTCTTGATCATCATCAGTTCTCTAAAACGCTAGCCACCGAGGTACTCGACGACCTCAAGGTCGAATCCGGAGATGCCGTGCATGGCCTTGGGGGCGCTCATGACGCGCATCTTGTGCACGCCGGCATCAGCCAGGATCTGGGCGCCGATGCCATAGGTGCGCAGCTCGTTGCGCGCACTCTGGGTTGCTGTCGCGGGCATGGCTGTCTGCCGTGCCGCTTCTTTTGCCGTTAAAGGGGTTGGGTTCTCGGTGATGGCGACCAGCTTGGCCAGGACGTCATCCCCCTGATCTCGGTTGCGCAGCACGACGATCACCCCCTCGCCCGCCTCGGCGATCTGACGCATCACATCATCAAGCGGCCAGCCACAGGCGGGGTGTTGGGTGCCGAATAGATCGCAGAGGCTATTCTGCAGATGCACGCGCACCAAGGTTGGTCGCTCGGCATTGATCTCACCCATCACCAGCGCCAGATGGATATCGTTATCGATGGTATCGCGGTAGGCGGTGACCTCAAAGGTACCGAACGCCGTTGGCAGGCTGCCGCGCGCTTCGCGAATAACCGCCTTCTCGTTCGCGACCCGATAGTGGATCAGGTCTGCGATGGTACCGATCTTCAAACCATGGGTCGCGGCGAAGGTCTCGAGGTCTGGTCGACGCGCCATGGTGCCGTCTTCGTTCAGAATCTCAACAATGACCGCAGCGGGCTCAAAACCGGCGAGCCGGGCCAGATCACAGCCGGCCTCAGTATGTCCTGCGCGCACCAAGACCCCGCCGGGCTGTGCCATCAGCGGGAAAACATGCCCAGGTTGGACCAGATCGCTCGGCTTGGCGTCAGCGGCGACCGCGGCGGCAACAGTGCGGGCGCGATCGGCCGCCGAGATACCGGTGGTCACCCCGCGCGCCGCCTCGATCGAGACAGTGAAGGCCGTAGAATGCGGGGCATTGTTGGCGTTGACCATCAATGGCAGCCGCAGCCGCTCGCAGCGCTCCTTGGTGAGGGTGAGGCAGATCAGTCCGCGGCCATATTTGGCCATGAAATTGATGGCCTCCGGCGTCACGCTATCGGCGGCAAGCAGCAGATCGCCCTCGTTCTCGCGATCCTCGTCATCCATGATGACGACCATACGCCCCGCACGGAGCTCGTCGATGATCTCTTCGGTCGAGTTGAGGGTCATGTTAAGAAACGTCAGGGCGAGCGGCGCGAGGTCAAGCCGACTAGCATAACGCAGGCTCCGCTAAGCGTCACTCTGCGCGGCCCGTGTTGGCCGTTACCTGGATGTTAGACTGGACCGCATTCGGTTTCCATCACAGCGCTTTTCACTCATGTCCGATCATACTCCCTTCGCCCATGCTCCCCTCACCGCCCCCTCTCGGCTGAGTCCGCACAGTCATCAGCGCGGACTCGATAAGGTCTCGCGTATCCCGGTCAAGGTCGAGCGGCTCAACGAGGTCCCCCGCAAGCCGGCCTGGATTCGCGCCAAGGCACCGACCGGCCCTGGGGTTGCCCGCATCAAGCGACTGCTGCGTGAGAACCGACTCGCGACCGTCTGCGAGGAGGCGCAATGCCCGAATCTGGGCGAATGCTTCAATCATGGCACCGCAACCTTCATGATCCTTGGTGATGTCTGCACCCGGCGCTGTCCGTTCTGCGATGTGGCTCACGGCCGCCCGCAGCCGATCGACGAGGCTGAGCCTGAGCTGTTGGCCGAGTCGATCGAGCGGATGGGCCTTGGCTATGTGGTGATCACTTCGGTGGATCGCGACGATCTGCGCGATGGCGGAGCAGAGCACTTTGCCACTTGTCTGCGCGCCGTGCGTGGGCGCTGTCCGCAAATCAAGCTCGAGGTCTTGGTGCCAGACTTTCGGGGTCGCGAGGAGCGGGCCTTGGCCGCGTTCACCGGCAATGCGACGCCAGATGTGTTCAACCACAATCTCGAGACCGTGCCAGCGCTCTATCGGGAAGCGCGACCGGGCGCTGATTATGCCGGTTCGCTCGCGCTGCTGCAGCGCTTCAAGACGCTGCATCCGCAGATCCCGACCAAGTCCGGACTGATGCTCGGCCTCGGCGAGACCTCAGAGCAGGTATTGGCGGTGATGGCCGATCTGCGTGCGCAGGGCTGCGACATGCTAACGCTGGGTCAGTACTTGCAGCCGAGCAGGGATCATCTGCCAGTGCGCCGTTACTGGGAGCCGGCCGAATTCGACATGCTGCGCGATGCTGGCGAGAGGATGGGTTTTACCAATGTCGCCAGTGGTCCGATGGTGCGCTCCTCGTATCACGCGGATCAGCAGGCGGTGGCGGCAATCCGTCAAGGCTGAGCCGCCTTGTGAGCTGTCTTTTTTCAGTGCCTATCACGGGTATCCAGCAGACCCACGAGGTGATGTCCACCCCACCAGCGAAGAGTTGCCCACAGCCCGCGTGCTGCGCTCTCAGGCTCCAGTGGCAGTCACTACGGTTGCGCTCACACCCGCCCGGCGTCGTCTAAATGATTGTTTAATAAATAAATCCATTGATGGGCAATCTCTGCTCATCTTAACCTGGGTGTTAACAAGTCAGACACTTAGCAGGGGGTCAGTCAATTTATCCACTAACTTATCCACAGCCGCTGTGGATCACTGCTGAAACAGGTTGCAAAGGAACGACTTGGACTTGATTCCGACGTCCGCTGCGAGCTTTGCGATGCAAGTCTGATCTGCACCCCTGTGATGATTACACCCGCTGTCTTGCTGTCAGACGCTCGGTATGGAGGAGCGCATGTTTACCGGTATCATTGAAGCGGTTGGTCGTGTCGAGGCGCTCGAGGATCGCGGGGGTGACCAGCGCATCCGGATCGACGCCGGTGCACTCGACCTGAGTCAGGTCTCGATTGGCGATAGCGTCGCCGTCAACGGCGTCTGCCTGACCGCGGTCGAGCTGACGCCACGCGGATTCGCCGCCGATATCTCGCGCGAGAGCCTGTCGCTCACCACCCTGGGCAAGCTCAAAGTCGGTGCCCGCGTGAACTTGGAGCAAGCGCTGCGTTTATCGACCCCACTCGGCGGGCACCTGGTCAGCGGCCATGTCGACGGTGTCGGCACCCTGCTCGAGGTCCGCGAGGATGCCCGCTCTTGGCGCCTGCAGATCCACGCGCCTGGCGAACTCGCGCGCTACGTCGCCGTCAAGGGCTCGATCTGCATCGACGGCACCAGTTTGACCATCAACAAGGTCAAGGGCGCAGTCTTTGAGCTGAATATCGTCCCGCATACCCTCGCAACCACCATCATCGACGAGTATCGCGTCGGCAGTCTCGTGAATCTGGAGGTCGATCTGATTGCACGCTATCTTGAGCGACTACTGCTCGGTGAGCAGGCCGCAGAGCACAGTGAGTCGGGTTTGACCGAAGAGTTTTTGCGTCGTCACGGGTTCGCTTGAGGGGTCGCTTCGGCACCGCGCGGCTGAAGATTGCGCTGCATGAGGCGACGCCTCAGCCGGGCTCGACGATGCCGATGCGCCTCTCCGTCTGGCAACTGTTCGGCATAGGCCAAGGCCTGCGCAAGATCACCCTTGACGTGCTCTTGGTATTTCGCCAACTCGACCAGGGCGGCGACGGCCGCATCGGCCATCGCATCGGCGGCGAGTCGCTGCCAAATGCTGACGGCCTCAGACCAGGCACCGCGTCGCCGCTGTAGCTGCGCGAGCACCAAGGCCGCCGCAGGCTCTAGGCTGAGCAGATGGCTCTCTAGCAGCCGCTCAGCCTCTTGCGCCTGGCCGCTGCGCAGTAAATGGCGAGCCAAAGACAAGAGATCAGCGCCGAAGGCCTGCGGCTGACTCTGGACCTCGGCCAGCGCTGGGAGCAGGACCGCGAGCGAGAGCAGATCGAGCCGGTTATGCCGCAGAACCGCGCCGAGCCGCGCCGGACTGCCCGCGCGCAGCCAATCCAGCCAGGCGGCTGGTGCCTCGGCGCCAGGCAGATCATCGTCACGCTCGACGTTGAGCAAGCGCTGCTCGCAGCGGGCCAGGCAGCAGTCTGGCCAGCGACGTGCGAAGGCGCGTCGCACTGGATAGAGCAGGTCGAGATGGTCGAGCGTATCCGACAGCCCGCTCAGGCCATTGAGCCGCAGGCGTGTCTCGAGCAGCGGTAGGTCAAAGCGCTTGCCGTTGTAGCTGATCAGCAGATTGGCTGCAGCGAGCTCCGATTGGACCCGTGCCATCATGGCGGCCTCCGCGTCCAGCTCGAGCAGCAGATATTGGCGCAGGCAGAGTTCGGCGCCTTGGATGCGCCCGATGCCGACCACGAATGCCCAGGTGCCGGTGCCGCCGGCGAGGCCGCTGGTCTCGGTATCCAGAAAACGCCAGCCCTCGGCGTCGGGCAGTGAGAGCCTGCTGAGGTCGGGCTCACCGCGGGTGCAGCAGCTGAGCCCCTTGGCCAACTGAAAGCGACCGTGCCGTTGGCTGAGCGGCCGCTGGCGCTCGAGCTGCAGCAGACCGGGCGCGATGAGCTCGGCGCCGAGGCTATCTGCGAGCGCCTCCGGCGTGGGGCGCGGCTGACTGCGGGTTGGACCAGCAACCGAAAGACGGCGGATGCGTTCAGCGAGGCTGCGCCTAGGCGTGCAAGGCCCGGACGGTTCGGCGCCGAGCTGCCCCGTTACGGCCGTGTCGGCTGCGGACTGAACTTGCCGGGCTGAATTGGAGTCTGTCGCGGAATCTGTATCGGATTCCGCCGACAGGACGCTGCTGTCGAGCGTCTGCGTTGCCGCTGACCTCATGGGCGGAGCGGGAGGCTGCTGTGAGCCAGTTCCTGCGCGGAGGCGGCGAAGGCGTTCTTGGAGACTCGGCATCAGGCTGTCATGGGTGTAGCCAAGTGATGTTGCCGCGAAGCAAGGCTAGCACGGCAAGCGCAGCCCGCTTCGGCGTCAGGCTGCGCGCTTCGTCGCCGGCTAGGACCGGCCCCACGCAGCCTGGGCAGCCGGCGAGACAGGCGCAGCCGCTCACGAGGCCGAGCGCATCCTGCACCAGTACCGCGGCGTCATCGAACAGCGGTGCCGAGAGCCCAACCCCGCCGGGAAAGTTGTCATAGAGGAACAGGGTCGGTTCAAAGCGGTCGCCGGGCGGCTGCTCTAGCGGTTCGTTGCTCGGTCCGCGCAACTGTCCGCGGCCGTCGCTACTGAGCACTGCGGACCAGCTGCCTTGGCCGTCGCCAACCGCGCGCCCGAGATCCCTCACCTCCGCCATTGCCCGCAGCGCGGCGACGTGATGCAGCGCATAGGCGGCGCCGAGGAAGCCCTCGATCGCCTGCTCGCGTGCCGGTAGCGCCTGCTCGAGCGCCGCGGGCTCGGCCTGCCACCAGACCGCGGTAGTGTGCATCTCTTGGTCGGGCAGATCGATATGGCCGTAGCCGATATTGTCGTGGCTGTAATAGCGGATCTTCTTGTAGCCGGGATAGCGGCGGACGATGTGGACCTCGCCGTGAGAGGCCGCTGCGCTAGGGCGTTCAGCGGCCGTACTGGTGAAGGCTGACGTTGACATCGGCGCGACGGTCTGTGAAAACTTGGCTGTCGCAGCAGCAGGCTGTGCCAGGATCTTGGGCGGGGGTGCGGCTCTTGGTGCGGCGAGCTCGGTCGATGCGCCAGGTGCGGCGCCTGGTACCGAGGGTGCTAAGGTCGCAGCGGTTGCGGCCCTGTCCGTTGTGCCCGCAGTGGTCGGCGTTGCTGCGGTTGGCCGACCCAGCACGCGGCTATCGAACCGATCGAGGATCTTCAGCCGCGTGTAGTCGATCGCATCGGTGTAGTAGTCGGCGCGGGTCTGGCGCACGAAGGCCTTGCGCCCGACCCAGTCGAGCCGCTCGACCTGATAGGGCTGCGACTGCACCATGTAGATCGCACCCTCATAAACGGTGCCGTGCGCGCTGCTGTAATCGACCTCGGCGATGATGGTCTGCTTGCCGTCAGTGATATCGATGACGACGAAGTTGCCCTCGGCCACCGAGCGCAGGGAGACGGCATTGGCCGGATAGCTATCGGCAATCCAGTACCAGCGCCCGCCGTTGGGGCCGGCTTGGCGCTGCAACACGCCCTCGTCGCGCAGATAGCTGAGCATCTCATTGAGATCCTCGTCGCAGCCGGGGCCGCCGAAATGATCGCCGTCCTGAAACGGCAGCTCAAAGGCGGCGCAGCGCACATGGTCCATCAGGATCAGCAGCTGGTTCGGATGGATGCGGGCGTGCTCGGGCGAGGCGCCGAGGAAGAACTCCGGATGCTGCACCATGTACTGATCGAGCGGATCGCTGGTCGCCACCAGCACGCCGAGGCAAGGACGGTTGCGCCGGCCGGCCCGTCCAAGGCGCTGCCAGGTCGCGGCGATAGTGCCCGGATAGCCGTTCAGCACCGCCACATCGAGCGCGCCGATATCGACGCCGAGCTCCAGCGCCGAGGTGCTGACCACGGTATCGACCCGCCCGGCACGCAAAGCCTGCTCGGCCGCGCGTCGCTCGCTCGGCAGATAGCCGCCGCGATAGGCCAGAACCCGCGGCGGCCGGCGCGGGTCGCGATCGAACACGTCTTTGAGGTACTTGGTGATCACCTCGACCATCAGCCGCGAGCGCGCAAAGACGATGTTCTTCAGCCCGGTCTTGGTCGCCATGCGCGCGATACGCGTGGTTTGCGAGCGCGCCGAGGCGCGGATGCCGAGGTCCGGATTGATCACTGGCGGATTCCACAGCAGCAGATGGCGCTCACCTTGCGGCGCCCCGCTGTCGGTGATCGGCACCACCGGCGCGCCGATCAAGCGCTCGGCCAGCTCGGCCGGATTGGCGATGGTCGCCGAGGCGAAGATGAACTGTGGCCTGACCCCATAGAATTGGCAGATCCGCTGCAATCGGCGGAAGACGTTGGCGACATGGGAGCCGAATACCCCACGGTAGCTGTGTAGCTCATCGACAACGATGAACGCCAGCGACTCGAAGAACTGCGCCCATTTGGTGTGATGCGGCAGGATCGCCTGATGCAGCATGTCTGGGTTGGAGACGACGATGTCGCCGCGCGTGCGCACTGCCTTGCGCGCATCGCCGGGGGTGTCGCCGTCGAAGGTGAAGGCCTTGATGCCGAGGGTGCCTGTAGAGCCCTCCACCCTAGCAGAAGTCCTGGCTTGGACGGTGCTTGAGGACGCGCTTTTCGCGACCTGATCCGCGATGCGCTGCCCGTCGATGCCGGCTCTATCGACACTGGGCACCGCTTCGGTGCGGAAGGCGTCGGCGGGCTCATGCGCAGCGTCGGCTGTCGCGCCGGCCGCCCGGTTCAGCTCCATCAGCTCCGCAACCTGATCCTGCGCCAGCGCCTTGGTCGGGAACAGATACAGCGCCTTGGCGCCGCGGCTCAGCACTGCATCCAGCACTGGCAGGTTGTAGCAGAGCGTCTTGCCGGAGGCGGTTGGCGTCGCGACCACCAGATGCTGGCCTTGTTGCGCCAGATCCCAGGCCGCGCGCTGATGGCTGTAGAGATTGGTTAAGCCTCGCGCCGCCAAGGCCTCGCGTAGCGCGGGATGCATGGACTCCGGGATCGGCGCTAGGCGCGCCGCCATCGCTGGCATGCACAGCTCGCCGGTGATGCGCGTACTGTACTTGCGTTGCAGTCGCCCCAGCAGTCGCTGGACGTTGGCATTCTCAGCCTCTGTGACGATCGGCGTCATTGCTTCGATGGGCTTATCCCTGACCTTCAACAGCGTCTTGCTGCTGCTGATCGATCAGTTCAACGGGCAAGCGCTGCTCAAGGTGATTCAGGATTGCCCGCAAGTTGTCGGCGGCCTCAATCGCCAGGTTGAGCAGACTGGCATTGCGTTCTGGCTCGTCAGGGTACTCGTGTGCGAACTGATTGCGGATGGCGCGTAACCGTGGCCAGTCCTCGGCGTGCTCCAGATAGCCCAGTTGCTCCAAGCGGTTGAGCTTGTCCAGCATGGGCCGGTGCTCGTAAGGTTCTTGCAAACAGCTCAGCACGGCCGGGAGTAGGCGGCTGCCAATGGCATCCTGCAGCTTGCCAAAGCGCAGTACGAATTGATCCAGATCCTGCACGGTTTCGGCGTCAATCGATTCCAGACTCGCCCCTGTCAACGGTCGCTTTGGCGCGAGGGCGGTCAGCGCGTAGTCCATGTAGTGGGCATGCTGCTGGCATTCCCGCCAGGCCTGTTGTAGGCGCAAACAGGGGATGTCGACAGTCATAACGGGATACTGGTTTGCTTAGCGATGGAAAAGATCGGGGGGTGGACTCGCCGATGAGGAGAGTCCACCAGCACATCGATGCGTTGCTCGCCGAGCGCCTGCTGCACCTCGACCTGAAAGGCGATCTCGGCGCGCGCGATCGCATCGGGCTCGGCGAGCGATGTGCGGATGAGCAGGTCGATATCGCCGCCGCGCTTGCGATCATCGGTCCGCGATCCAAACAGGCTGACCTGCGCGTCGGAGCCAAAGCAGCGCTGCGCCGTCTTCTTGATCGCCTGACGTTGCTGGTCGTTCAAGCGCAAAGCGCCGATCCTCCGGTGAAACAGATGCTGAGCTTATCTTGCCATCGCAGATCGAGCCAGTGCCGGCTTGATACGCAGGCAAGGATGGCTTGCAGCGCGGCGGTGGCGGTGCCCGTCAGTGAGCGTCAGTGACCAGAGAGGCTAGGTCGTGAGTTACGCTGAGGTCATGACTAAAACCAATGCTGAACGCATCATCGTCGGCCTCTCCGGCGGCGTCGACTCGGCGGTCGCTGCGCAGATCCTGTTGGAGCAGGGCTACCAGGTCGAGGCCCTGTTCATGAAGAACTGGGAGGAGGACGAGCCCGGTTACTGCGCGGCGGCCAAGGATCTGGCCGATGCCGAGGCGGGTCGCCGAGCGGCTCGGCATCCGACTGCATCGGGTCAACTTCGCGACCGAGTATTGGGATCGCGTCTTCGAGCACTTCCTGGCCGAGTACCGTGCGCTACGGACACCGAACCCGGACGTGCTCTGCAACAAGGAGGTCAAGTTCAAGGCGTTTCTGGACCATGCCTTGACGCTTGGCGCCGATGCGATCGCAACCGGCCATTATGCGCGCGTCGAGCATGACGCTCGGCGAGCGCCGCTTCACCGATTTTCTCGATCGCTACCTGCCGCGCAATCCGGGGCCGATCATGACCCCGGAGGGCGAGGTCATCGGCGAGCATCGCGGGCTCGCTTGGTACACCATCAGGCAGCGTCAGGGGCTCGCTATCGGCGGGGTCGCCGCGCATGCGGAGGCGCCCTGGTTCGTCGCCTGCAAGGATATTGAGCGCAACGCGCTGATCGTTGTGCAGGGCGGTGATCATCTACTGCTCCATGCCTCGCGGCTGACCGGTGAGCAGCTGCATTGGATCAGCGGCCAGCCACCCTCGGAGGCGCCCGTGTTTATGCCGACTGCGGCACCGGCAGCCGCTGCAACGCTGTACCATCGTCGGTTACGATAGCCAGACCTGCCAGGTTCGATTCGACGCGCCACAGCGCGCGATCACGCCGGGGCAGTCGGCGGTGTTTTACCTCGACAATGACTGTCTTGGAGGCTGTGTCGTGAAGCACGCAGGCTCATGACACTTTGAGCTGGTATGGCTCATAGCTTTAACTGATGAGGTCCTCAGGGTCAATGAACTGCAGGTTCTGCGGCTTGCTGCTCAGAAAAGTTTGTCATTGGAAACCAAGTGCGAGTAGCAGGGGGCGTGCGGCGAGGCCGCGCCTCCAAGAGGGTGCACACTGGGTCATGTTGCAAACGGCGGTTTTTTCTTCTATACGTTGCGCATGCAACAGATGAGACAGGAGGGTTCTTCGTCATGCAGGCCGCTCAGCAGAGCGTTCCCGATGCCCGAGCTGTGCTGGCCAAGGCTGTCGTCAATGCCGGCAAGGCCCTCGGGCTGTCCCAAGAACGGCTCGGTGAGATCATCGGGCGGGATCGCACCGCTTTCAGCCGCGGACTTGATCCAGCCAGCAAAGCCGGCGAGCTTGCTCTGCTGTTGATCCGCTGCTACCGCAGCCTCTATGCGCTGGTCGGTGGCGAGCAGGCGGCGATGCAGCATTGGGTGCACACGCCGAACCTGGATACGGGCGGCGTTCCGGCGGAGCAGATGCGTTCGGTGCAGGGGCTGGTTCAGGTCGTCGAGTACCTTGACGCGTTGCGCGGTCACGGCTGAGCGGGTGCACCTGCCGACGCTGCTGCGCTTGGGGCCATGAGCGATCTTTGGTCCGCCTGCGAGCAGCGGCTTCAGATCGCGCCTCTGGGTGGAGCGCTGTGGCGTATCGTCGAGAGTCAACAGCAGATTGCCACGCTGTCCTTGGTCGACGATCTGGCCGAGCAAAACCTACTTGAAGGGCTGCTGGAGCGTTCCAAGCCTCGCTTGCCAGCAGGATGCAAAGGGCTCCATTATCTGCTGTCGACGCCGTTTCGCTACCCACCGCTGCGCCATGGCTCACGCTTCGGCAGCCGCGCCGAGCCAAGTCTCTTTTATGGTGCTCGAGGGTTGCCGACCTTGCTTGCTGAGGCTGCTTATTATCGCTTCCTGTTCTGGACCGGGATGACCACACCGCCACCGTCCGGCCAACTCCTGACTCAGCATAGCGTCTTCCGGGCTCGCTTCCATGGTCAGCGAGGCCTACGTCTCCAGAGCGCGCCTTGCGATGAACATCGATCCCTGCTGCGCGATCCTCGCGATTACCGTGCGACCCAGGCGTTGGGCAGTGCGTTGCGAGCTGCCGGTATCGACTTGTTCGAGTTCATCTCGGCACGCGATTCAGAACAGGGAATCAATGTGGCGCTGTTCCGGCCTGATGCGCTGGTCAGTCGGGCACCAGTCGGCCTGACCCACTGGTTGTGCGAAACCACGACCGGCGAAGTCGTCTTTGCGCCCGAAGCCGCGCTCGAGCTGCATCGATTCCCGTTGCAGCAGTTTCTCGTCGATGGCTCGTTGCCGAGGGCAGCGACATGATGACGCTGTTTGTGCTGATCGGTGATGCGCGCAACCTGACGGATGGAGTCAGCCGACGGACCCGAGCAACTGCTCTTGAGACGGGCTAAGTCTTGGCGAGCATCTTGGCCAGTGAGGGATGGCATGTCTGATCCCGACGCGCAGCGTGTCATCGTCGGCCTCTTAGGGCGTGTGTTTAGCCCGCCCTCCCCGCAACACCCAGTATGCGGGTCCGTACTAGGCGGCTCACGAGAAGAGAGCTCAAGAGGACTTCAGGTCTTGCGAAGCGCTGGCGTCCAATTGCAATGAGGTTGGTCAGGGCAATCGCATCAACATATTAGCTAATTGTTTGGTCTCAAAAGAGTCATAGTGGCCGCCTATGGCAAAGATATAGATATGCGTGTCGTCAAATTTATACACAAGCCGATCCTTCCGGCTAAGTCGCCTCGACCAAAAGCCGGAAAGATTGTGTCGAAGGGCTTCGGGTTTTCCCAACCCCGCGCCGGGATCGCCGCGCAACATTTCTTTCAAGATTGCGCAAAGATTCTTGTGCATTCGTTTGTCGCGCTG